>JADGGV010000199.1 GCA_019689775.1 Gemmatimonadota bacterium | reverse complement strand
CCTGGCAAACGTCCACAGCGCCGGCCACAGCCGCAGCAGGGCGCGGCAGAGCGCCCTCGCCTTGCGGTCGCTCGAGCGCTCGCCCTCGCGCAGCAGCCGCCGGGTGTAGCGCTCGAGCGACCGGAGCTCGCGCGCGGCGCGCCGACCTCGGCCGCCCCGGCGAGCGCAGCCCCACAGTGACGACACCGCTCGGGCCGGTACTCCTGCATGCGGTCGACGCGCTCGGGCGGCAGCAGCGCGCGGAAGTGGCCCGGATGGCCCCGCTGGCCGCCACGCCGGCCGCCCTTCTTCGGCTTCGGTGGCCGGACGTGGCCCGGCCCGTCGGACGACGGCGGCAGCGAGGAGTTCGTCGAGTTCTGCCCGAGGCGCGCCCGGAGCTCGGCCACCTCCGCGCGCAGGCGGACCACCTCCGCTTCCAGGGCTTCGAGCGCACGGACCCGGGCCTCGAGCGCGACCAGGGCCGCACGGACCGCCGGCGAGAGGACCTCGCCGGCCGCTGCGAGCTGCTCGACAACGCTCATGGGCAGCCAGCTCCCCGCATTCGCCGCGCCACGACGCGCAGCCCCGGCCGTGCCCCGGGGGGCTGAACGGTTACCTCCAATCCACTCGGACAAGCATGCCTTGGGAATATTGACGGACACCTGATATTACATTATCATACAGGCCGTCCGCTTATGCGGCCGACACACGGCCATCCACTCCCGCGGCTCGATTCCGCATTTAGATCACAAACGATCCATTCCGAACTCGAGTCAGGTGTCGCTGGAGCGCGCGCTGCGCGCACCGCGGTCGGCCCCTGCCCGACCGACGGCACCCGAACCACAGAGACCGGAGTCGATCTATGAGGCCCGTTCCAATCCGTGCACCGTTCCTCGCCCTCGCCATTACCCTCACCCTCGGCGCCTGCGATACGCCGACCATGGCTCCGGCCGCCCGCCCCGCGCCGCCCATGCGCCTTCTGGGGCGTTCAAGCGTCACTGGTCTGGACATCATTGGCCGCGGTATCGCCGTGGCGCTCAACCAACGCGAAGTGCGTCGCGCCATCATCGAGCAACTTCGGGCATCGGCGCTCGTCGAGCACAAGGTTAGCTTGCGGGAGGCGCTCAGCGCCCATGGTGGGCTCCTTCGTCGGCAGGCGGCCGAGGCCGTCAACCTCGACGAGCGCGCATTCGAGGAACTGCTGGTGGGACTCCCGGAGATGGACTTCTACCTAGCGGACCGCCACCACCGGCAGACCTGGACTGAAACCGGCGCTACCGCCTCGGTGGCGGTGTCGTCTGACGGAGCGACGTTCACCGAGTACGACGCAACGGGGCGTCCGATCGGCACGTTCACGCGCCGTCAGCCCGGCGGACCGGTGCTCTTCGCGATCCACCCGGCCGAACCAACGGCGTACCGGATGGGCCGCCGAGCGCAGTTCGTGCCCGGCCCCGTGATCGAAGCTCCCGCCGATGGCCGCGGCGGACTCGTGGCCGAATACACCGATTCCACCGGCCGACGTGTCGTGCTGGACGCAGGCAGGAAGGCATGACGAGTCAGGAGTTCGTGGCCTACCTGAAACGGAGAGGTGTCTGGGCGACGGCCGTAGACGGGCAACGCTCCGGAGCGTTCTCGACGACCTCCGCCTTGATGACAACGGGCACCGAATTGGAGGCGTTCGCGAACGAATACATCACCGACGGCGTTGGCAGCGCCGAGATCGAGTTCAAGGCGTGGAAGTGGACCGGCAGTACGAAATGCTGTGAGATCGCCACATTGCGTTGGGTGGGCGTCGACCCTCAAGACATCCTGCTGGCCGACCCGACCTATGGTTACGCATGCGGGAACAGTTACCCGGCGTGCATCCCTGCATCGTACGCAATTTACACGAGCTAGCATCCTGGTCTGGATTCCTACGCTTACGTCCTGGCGGAAGTGATGGAGACTGACACAGGATCAGATGACCACTACGGTTCAAAGACGTGGAGTATTTATGACAACCACGTTATGAGAATCTACACGGGCGGATCATCGGTTTGCTTCTGGCCCTCGGACGGAAGTCCGGGTGCTCCCTGCGCGGATGTGCAGATTGGATACTACTGAGGTTGACGACGAATCCTCCGAGCGGCGCGCGATCCGATTCGTGCCGTGCGCCGCTCGGCGCCGCGCCCGGCATCGTGGTGCGCGGGCGAGAGCGGGCGCCGGACGGGTACGGCGTGCGCCCGCGGGCGCTGCGTGGCGGAGCGTCGCCGTGAAGAGCCGTACAGCCCTGGGAGTCGTGCGTGCTACTCGCAGCGTTGATCCTAGCCGTGCAGCAGGTGGCGGTGTCCGGCGTCGTCCGCGACAGCCTGCGATCGGAGCCCGTCTCTTTCGCGCAGGTGACGATTCGCGACGCTGCGGGGCACGTCGTACGAACAGTCTCGGACGAGCTCGGCGTCTTCATCGGGAGCGGTCTGCGGAGTGGGCCGCTGGAGCTCTCGGTCCACGCCGTGGGCTATTCGCCGTGGAGCGACACGATTGCGCCCGAGCGGCTGCGCGGCATCGAAGTGCGGTTGCAGCCGCTCCCCCTGAACCTCCAGGCGATCGATGTGGTCGGGGCTCGGGCGGCTGGCCCTCTCTCCCTCGCGGCGCCCGGCTTCCGCGTTGATTCCGCGCTCATCGCGGCCCTCCCGAAGGTGCTCGAGACGGATGTCTTTCGGGCCGCCACGATCGCGCCTTCGGTGTCCGCCAATTCGGACTTCAACGCGATGCCCTTCGTGCGTGGAGGCACGTCGGACGGGACGCCGGTGCTGCTCGACGGCATCCGGCTGTTCAATCCCTTCCATCTGCTGGGCTTCCTCTCCGCGTTCAACGCCGAGGCCGTCGATCATGTCACGATGCTGACCAGCTCGGGTGGCGCCGCGCTGCGGCACGGCGCCACGTCGGGAGCGCTGGAGGTCGCAACCCGAGATGGGGCTCGAGATCGGATCCACAGCGCCGGTGCGATCGGGCTTGCCTCGGGCAGGGCCAGCGTCGAAGGGCCGATCGATCGCTCGACCTCGTTCCTCCTCGACGCGCGCCGAACCTATATCGACGCGTTCACCGGTCTGCTGGACCGGATCGGGGCGATCGACCGGCAGGTCCCCTATGCCTTCTCGGACCTGCATGGGAAGATCACCAGGACCCTGGACGGCATCGACCGCATCAGTGTGACCGGATACCGTAGCGCCGAGTCGCTCGGTGACATCGACGGCAGCGACACCTCGGTGCTGCGGTCGGATTGGTCGAACGCCGCGCTCGGCGTGCACTACCGAGCGGGGCTCGGCGCGAACGGGTTGCTCGACATGACCTTGGGCCGAAGCGGGTTTTCGAGCCGCTTCCGGGTCCAGGATGGGGATCTGACCGAGCTCGACGCCGCCGGAGAGATGCACGAGAGCCGGCTAGACGCTCGAGCCTCGTGGCACATTGCCCCCATGGCCGTTTTGGTGGGGGTCGAGGCCGACCGCTTCGGCAGCGACTACGCGCTGACGGTGGTCGACCCCGATCTGCTCGATATCGTTCCGAACCTGCGAATGGCGGGATCGCGAACGCGCCTGGCGGGCTATTCCCAGGTTGGGCTCGCCCTCGGGTCCGACCTTGAGATCGGCGGGGGGCTCCGCATCGATCACTTCGCCCGTCTCGGCCTGACCGCCTCCCCTTCGCTGAACCTGGCGCTCCGATCCGGCGGGTGGAGCATCGGGCTGGATGCGGCCCAGTCCTACCAAGCCCTCTTCTCGCTACGGAACGAGGAATCGGTCTACGCGAGCTTCATCGCCTACGATCTTCTCACGCCGGTAGAGGCTCCGCCCCTGGTGCGCAGCCGGGAGATCGCGGTCGCCGCCGAGGGTTCCCTCCGGTCGGTCGGCCTGCGCATCGCCGCCTACACGCGGAGCATGGCTGGTCTCCGCCTGCTGCCGCTGGGCCGTGCGCCGATCGACGGGCCCGTCCTCGTGGCGTCCGACTCGCAGCAGGTGGGGCGCGGAGCCGGGAAGGGGCTCGAACTGTCGGCGCAGTGGCGGCGTGGGACCTTCGATGCCGTCGCAAGCTACCGCTGGTCTCTCGACTCGCGAACCGTCAACGGCGAAACGTATACCCCGCGATTTCACCGTGATCACGAACTCGACGCCGCGTTCAGCCTGCATTTCGGCGAGTCGTCGTTGTCTGCGCGGTTGTCGGCGCGGAGTGGTCAGCCGTATACGCCGCTCCTCGCTCTCGTGCCCGTGGTCCCCCCCGTCGGTCCGGACGGGGGCGATGCCGGCGCGCGTGGCGTGGTTGCGCTGGGAGGCAGGTACAATGCCGGACGCCTTCCAGGGTATGTTCGACTCGATCTCGGGTGGCAGGCGGAGAAGCGCACCTCGATCTTCGGCGTCCGCGGGACGGTCGTTCCGTACGCCGCCCTCCTGAACGCGCTCAACTCACACAACGTCCTGGCCGCCGAGGTGGATGAGGCCGCCGGCCGGCCGGCGCTGCGGTACCTGCCGCAACTCCCGATCCTCCCGTTCTTCGGCCTGGAGTTCCGCTTTTGAAGCGCCCGTACCTCGGCATCGTCGTCGGTGTGCTGACACTGGGGTGCGACCTCGTTCACCCCAGCGACCCCGTCGCGCTCGATCGCGACGTCGTGCTGGTCGAAACCGTGCTGTTTGCCGGCAGCGACGAGATTCACGCGGTGGTCGGGTTCCCGCACCGCAACGGCGGAGCGCCACCCGCACTCTCACTGAGCATCGACGGCCCCAGCGCCAGCACGCCGCTCCAGCCGGCCAGCGCGCCGAGCCGCTGCGGACTACTGTCGCCGAAGGCGTGGGGCGTCTACCAGTGCCTTCGCGCCGGACTCGGCGCCCCACTGGCGTCCGGAGAGCGGTTCCGCCTGCGGGGCGCGGGGCCTGCGGGCGAGATCGTGGGAGAGACGACCATCCCTCGGGCGCCGACCCTCGCCGCGCCCGCGAGCGACACCGTGGTCGCACGCACCACCGCGAACGGCGAGCTGGCTTCGATCCGGCTCACGTTCGCGTCCCCGCCGGAGGTCGACCTCGTGGAACTCGCCATTCACGATTTGACCGTGCGGCTGGCCAACGGAGAGGAACGCGACGACTGCACGCTGATCACAAACCCTGCCTCCGGAGCGCCCCTCCCGCGCGAAGGCACCGTCGAGCTCGCGTTCCGCTTCCTGTCCTGCCCCGGCGGCGCGACGGGCTGGAGGGAGTTTCGGGTCTCCGCACAGGTCGTGGGCTACGACGGAGCCTACGGCCGATTCGTCCGTTCCGCCGGCGCCGGCATCCTGCGGCAGCCGGCGCCGGATTTCGGCCTGAGGGGGGCGGTCGGCGTATTCGGCTCGGCGGCGGCCTCCCGGCGAGTGCAGGTCACGGTGCAACAGTGAGCGTGATCGTTGGTGGGACTAGAACCGGTGAATATATGAAACGTGTAATTGTGAACGTTTCCATTTTGATTATCTTATCAAATTTGGCTCCAAGCTGCAAATCCGAGGCGACCGGCCCACTGAAATCCCCGCCGGACCGGATCGTCATCGAGGGTCCGGACAGTATCGCGGTGGGGGATACGGCTTCGTTCACCTCCAGGATATTCGGTGCCGACGGTCGCGAGATCGACCGGCTTCTCCCAGCCTGGCGCAGCGACGCCCCGGAGGTCGCCAGCTCCCTGGGTGGCGGGAAATTCGTCGCACTGCGTGTTGGACAGACGCGCATTGCGGCGTCCGTCGGCGTCGTTTTCGCGGAGAGATTGCTGACCGTCGTCGAGCGGCCCCGCCTGGCGGCCGATCAGGAGCGGCGTGTTGCGCCGGGCGCCGGCGCGCCCAGCCCGTAGGCGCGCACCGTACTGCCCACCGCCCACCGCCCGGCGCCCGCGGTCTCCGGGGCCGCGCGCCCGGCCGGGGGCCCGCGGGCTCTCCGCCCCGAGGTCGGCGCCGCGGCCCGGAACATGACGTGCACCGGAGGCGGTGCCGCGGCGTCGCCTCGGCGTCGCGGAGCGAGCAACCCTGGCATCGAGGGAGCGAGCGTGGCCTACGGGGCGCTGGACGGAACGGGGCTCGACGCGGCGCTGCGGCGGCGGCTCGCGGCGCTGATCGACGAGGGGCGCGAGATCTGGGAGCGCTTCGACCGCGAGGTGCGGCGGCACGAGTTCCACCCGTTCGTCGCCGCCGATTACGAGCGCGTGCTCGCCACGCTGCTGCCGCTGCGGCGGCCGGGGCTGCGCTTCCTCGAGTGGGGCTCGGCGAGCGGCGTGATCACGATCATGGCGGACCTGCTCGGCCTCGAGGCGTACGGCATCGAGCTGGACGCGGGGCTGGTGGAGATCGCCCGTGGGCTGGCCGCGCGGCACGGCTCGGGCGCCCGCTTCGCCGTGGGGAGCTTCCTGCCGACGGGGTACGAGTGGCGCTCGCCGACGCGCGATTCGCGGCTCGGCACGATCGGCCGCGGGCCGTCGGGCTACCTCGAGCTGAAGCGCCCGCTGGACGACTTCGACGTCGTGTTCGCGTACCCGTGGGATGGCGAGGCGCCGATCATGCGGGACGTGATGCGGCGCTATGGCGCGCCCGGCGCGCGCCTGATCCTGCACGGCCAGCCGGATGAGACGGTGCGGCGGCGGTGACGGGCGGCGTCCGCCGGCCGGTCCGGCGTACACCGAAGGTGCGCGAGTGAGCGACGAGGAGCTGGAGCCCCCCCTCGACCTGACGTCCGCCCGCGAGCGCCGCCGCCGCGCCCGCCGCGACGTCTCGGCCCGCAAGATCGAGGCGGTCAAGCGACGCTACGCCGCCCGCCGCTCGCCGGTGCAGCGGCTGGCCGACTGGTTGGCGCGCGTGGCCAGCGGGACGGCGTTCCTCCTCTTTCACATTGCCTGGTTCGCGGTCTGGATCGCGCTGAACCTGGGCTTCCTCGGCGTCCGGCCGTTCGACCCGTTCCCGTTCGGGCTGCTGACCATGGTCGTCTCGCTGGAGGCGATCTTCCTCTCCATCTTCGTGCTCATGTCGCAGAGCCGGGAGGCGCGGATCGCGGAGCTGCGCGAGGAGGTCACGCTCGAGGTGAACCTGCGTGTCGAGGAGGAGGTCACGAAGACGCTCCAGCTCGTCGCCGGGCTCTACGGCCGCCTCGGCTTCTCGCTCGGCGACGACGGCGAGCTGTGGGAGATGCTCCAGCCGCTGGACACGCAGCGCATCGAGCACGAGATCGCGCAGCAGATCGAGCAGCCGTGCGAGGAGGAGGCGGCGCCCGAGGACGCGGAGCGGCGGAACGCCGGACCCGGGGGGGAGCGGGGCAAGCAGCAAGCGGAGCGGCGGAACGCCGAAGGGGGGAGCGAGCGGCGGGAGACCTAGGCGGGCGGAGGCGGGAC
>JADGGV010000198.1 GCA_019689775.1 Gemmatimonadota bacterium | reverse complement strand
TAGTCTCGTGGGCTGGGAGTTGTGTATAAGTGTGAGGAGCACCGGCCTCGCCCGCCTTTTTTCCCCCCGCCCGCGCGCGCGAGTCCCTTTGCCGCCGCGGAGGGCGGGTTTAGATTCGCTTGGGGGATTCTCCTGCAACCAGGCCGAGTTTGGCTCCCATGCGCATCAATGCACGCAACGCCTCCGTCGCCGCGGGCGCGTTCGCCCTGGGGATCGGGCTGGCCGGCGCGGTCGCGCGAGAGACCGGTCCGGCGCCGCCGGCCGCGCACGCGGCGATCCCGCAGCGGTCGGTCAAGAGCGCAAGCGAGCTGAGCGCGGCGTTCGTCGCCATCGCGGAGGCCGTGACGCCCGCGGTGGTCCGGATCCAGGCGGAGCACACGGCGCCGGCGGCACGACAGCGCGTTCCGTTCCACGACTTCTTCGACCCGCAGGACGGCGATGTGCCCCAGGTCGCCGGCGGCTCGGGCTTCCTCGTCTCATCGGACGGCTACATCCTCACGAACAACCACGTGGTCGAGGACGCCGACCGCATCACGGTCACGCTGGTGGACAAGCGCAGCTTCAGCGCGCGGATCGTGGGACGGGACCCGACGACGGACGTGGCCGTGGTGAAGATCGACGCGACCGGGCTGCCGGTCGCGAAGCTGGGCGACTCGGACCAGGCGCGGGTCGGGGAGTGGGTGCTGGCGATCGGCAACCCCGGCTTCGGCGGCGGGAGCACGCTGGACTTCACGGTCACGGAGGGGATCATCAGCGCGAAGGGCCGGCCGCTCCAGATCCTGGCGCAGGAGATGGGGTACCGCAACCCGGCGTCGAACTACGCGATCGAGGACTTCATCCAGACGGACGCGGTCATCAACCCGGGGAACTCCGGCGGCCCGCTGGTGAACCTGGCAGGCGAGGTGATCGGGATCAACTCGGCGATCGCGAGCTCGACGGGATACAACGAGGGGTACGGCTTCGCGATCCCCTCGAACCTCGCGCGGCGGGTGATGACCGACCTGATCGACGGCGGGCGGGTCCGCCGGCCGTTGCTCGGGGTGACGATCACGGACGTGTCGGCGGAGGACGCCGAGGTCTACCGGCTCCCGTCGATCGCCGGCGTGCTGATCGAGGACTTTGCGGAGGCGTCGCCCGCGGCGCGGGCGGGGCTCCAGCGCGGCGACGTGATCGTCGAGGTGGACGGTCAGCCGGTGGAGCGCCTGGGCCAGCTCCAGCGCATGGTGGCGCAGCACCGGCCGGGTGACGTGGTCGACGTCGGCGTGATCCGCTACGGCGAGCGCGAGGATTTCCAGGTCCGCCTGATGGAGGCCGCGATCCCGGTGGCGCAGGTGGCCAACCGCGTACCGCCCCCGCGCGCGCCGGAAGGACTCGGGCTGGAGGTGGCGGAGCTGACGCCGGAGATGGCGCGGCGAGCCGGGTTCACCCAAACCCGGGGCGCCGTGATCTCGAAGGTCGCGCCGTTCGGGCCGGCCGGCCGGAAGCAGCTCGACGCCGGCGACCGGATCCTGTCGATCAACGGCAAGCCGATCACCTCGGCCCGGCAGGCGCAGGAGATGCTCCGGAGCACCCGCTCGGGCGACGTCGTCTCGATCCTGGTGGAACGCAGCGGCGGGCGCACGCACATCGCGAACATCCGGGCGCCGTGAGGCGGCGACGCGCGGGGCGCCCGACGGCGTCGCTCCGCGCCGTTCGGGCGCGCCGCCGGGCGGGCCCTCGGTTGATCCGGCCCCGGCGCGCCGTTAGCTTTCGCCTCTGGCTGCGAAAGTGGCGGAATCGGTAGACGCGCTGGACTTAGGATCCAGTGGGGCGACCCGTGGGGGTTCGAGTCCCCCCTTTCGCATGCGACCCGTCACGACCTCTGACAGAATCTCGCCTCCATGGCTACGAACGATACACACACCGACCTGACGATCACGATCGATTCCCCGAAGATGTGGGCCCGTCGGCTGAAGATCACGGTGCCGGCGGAGCGGGTGGCACGCAAACGCGCGGAGATCACGCGCACGCTGGCGGGGCGGATCCGGATGCCGGGCTTCCGCAAGGGGAAGGTGCCCCCGCGGGTCGTGGAGCGGACGTACGGGCCGGCGATCGAGCAGGAGACGCTCGAGCGGGTGGTCGGTGATGCGTACCGCGAGGCGTTGGCGACGCAGGGGCTCGAGCCGATCACGCAAGGGGCGGTCGAGAACCTGGATTACACGCCGGGCTCGGACCTGACGTTCGACGTGGCCTTCGAGGTCCGGCCGCAGATCGAGCTGAACCGGCTGGGCGGCTTCCGGATCCGCGCGGAGAAGCCGACGGTGTCGGACGAGGACGTGGACCGGGTCGTGGAGCGGCTGCGCGAGGAAAACGCGATCTGGGAGCCGGTGGCGGAGGCGGAGCACCCGGTGAACGGGGACATGGCGTCGGTCGAGATCACGGCGCTGGGGGAGAGCGGCGAGCCGGAGGAGGGCGCCAAGCCGCGGCCGTACCAGATCATCCTCGGGAGGGGCGAGGCGCGGCCCGAGGTCGAGGAGGCGATCCGCTCGCTGAAGTCAGGCGAGGAGACGGACTTCTCGCTGGAGGTGCCGCACGAGGCGGGCGAGCACGGCGCCGCGGAGGCGCACACGCACCTGCAACGCGCGCGCGTGAAGCTGCTTGCGGTGAAGCGGCCGCGGCTGCCGGAGGTGAACGACGAGTTCGCGCAGCAGCTCGGCGACTTCGAGTCGGTGGCCGTGCTCCGGGAGCGGATCCGCGCGGACCTCGAGCGCGAGGCGGAGCGGGAGGCCGAGGCGTCGGTGCGCCGGCAGCTCCTCGACCAGGTGATCGAGGCGAATGCGTTCGAGGTCCCGGACGCGATGGTCGAGAACTACCTCGACCGGCTGCTCCGGATCAAGGACGAGCAGGAGCGCGAGCGGCTGCGGGAGGTGCGGGAGGGCGCCCGCCCGGGTGCGGAGCAGGCGATCCGGCGGATGCTCGTCATCGAGCGGGTGGCGGAGATGGAGGGGCTGTCGGCGACGCCGGCGGAGATCGAGGCGCGGATCAACGAGATGGCCGAGCGGTCGGGACGCCCGGTGCAGGAGGTCCGCAAGCAGCTACAGAAGACCGAGCAGCTGCAGGCGTTGGAGGCCGAGATCACCGAGGAGAAGGTGTTCGGCTACCTGAAGTCGCTCTCCGAGGTGGCGTGAGGGAACCGAGCGGCGGGGGCGGCCTACAACGGAAGGCGGGACTGCACCTGAATCAGAGGATTAGCGGGTCACATGGCGATCTTTCCTCCCTACGTGATCGAGCGGACCAGCCGCGGCGAGCGAAGCTACGACATCTTCAGCCGCCTGCTGATGGACCGCATCGTCTTCCTGGGCACGCCGATCGACGACAACGTCGCGAACATCATCATCGCGCAGTTGCTGTTCCTTCAGGCGGACGACCCGGAGAAGGACATCTTTCTCTACATCAACTCGCCGGGCGGCTCGGTGTACGCCGGCCTGGCGATCTACGACACGATGCAGTACCTCTCGACACCCGTCCACACGATGTGCATGGGGATCGCCGCGTCGATGGGGGCGGTGCTGCTGGCGGCGGGGACGAAGGGGAAGCGGAGCGCGCTGCCGAACTCGCGGATCATGATCCACCAGCCGTCGGGCGGGAGCCAGGGGACGGCGGCGGACATCGAGATCGCGGCGAAGGAAATCCTGTTCGCGCGCGAGCGGCTGAACCACATTCTGGCGAAGCACACCGGACAGACGCCGGAGCGGATCGAGGCGGACGCGGACCGCGACCGCTTCATGAGCCCGCTGGAGGCCAAGGAGTACGGCCTCATCGACAACGTCGTGGAGCACCGCGGCGAGGTCGTGAATCCTGATGTCGTCAGGGACCACGGCCGAGACTTGAAGTAGGATGGCGGTCCCCCGGGCGCAGGGGCTCGGGGGCGACCTCCTTCCCTCGCATTGCAGGCGCGGCCCATGCCGAGTGACAAGCACCTCCGCTGCTCGTTCTGCGGCAAGTCCAAGGATTCCGTGAAGAAGTTCATCTCGGGGCCCTCGGTCTACATCTGCAACGAGTGCGTCTCGTTGTGCAACGAGATCCTGGCGGAGGAAGAAGAGCGGGAGGCGGCGGAGGCGGTACCGCGGGTACCGACGCCGCGGGAGATCAAGGATGTTCTGGACGAGTACGTGGTCGGTCAGGAGGAGGCCAAGCGCGCGCTGGCGGTGGCGGTCTACAACCACTACAAGCGCGTGAACCACCACGGCATCCTGGACGACGTCGAGATCGACAAGTCGAACATCCTGCTGGTGGGCCCGACCGGCGTGGGGAAGACGCTGCTGGCGCAGACGCTGGCGCGGGTGCTCCAGGTGCCGTTCACGATCGCGGACGCGACGACGCTGACCGAGGCGGGGTACGTCGGCGAGGACGTGGAGAACATCCTGGTGCGGCTGCTCCAGGCGAGCGACTTCAACATCGCGGACTGCGAGCGCGGCATTGTCTACATCGACGAGATCGACAAGATCGCGCGGAAATCGGAGAACCCGAGCATCACGCGGGACGTGTCGGGCGAGGGGGTGCAGCAGGCGCTGCTGAAGATCCTCGAGGGCACGATCGCGTCGGTGCCGCCGCAGGGCGGCCGGAAGCACCCGCAGCAGGAGTACATCCAGATCAACACGCGCAACATCCTCTTCATCTGCGGCGGCGCGTTCGACGGGCTGGAGAAGATCATCGAGCAGCGCTCGGGGCAGCGGCGGATCGGGTTCGGCGGGACGGGGAGCGGCGACCGGGACGTGCGCAATCCGTTCCGGTCGATCGAGCCGGACGACCTGCTGCGCTTCGGCCTGATCCCGGAGCTGGTGGGCCGGCTGCCGGTGCTGGTGACGCTGGAGGCGCTGGACGAGAGCGCGCTGGTGCGGATCCTCCAGGAGCCGAAGAACGCGCTGCTCAAGCAGTACCAGAAAATGTTCGAGCTGGAGGGCGTGCGGCTGACGTTCGACGCGGACGCGATCCGGGCGATCGCGCGGAAGGCGCTCGAGCGGGGGACGGGGGCGCGCGGGCTGCGGGCGGTGCTCGAGGAGCTGATGCGTGACATCATGTTCGAGATCCCGTCGCGCAGCGACGTGCGCGAGGTCGTGATCACGGCCGAGTGCGTGCAGTCGGGGATTCCGCCGCTCCTGGTGCTCCACCCGGAGACGAAGAAGAAAGAGGCTTGATCATCCAGAGCGTGGAGTTCGCGGGCGCGATCGGCGCCCCCGGCGGCAAGGCGCCGCCGGGGGCGCTGCCGCAGGTGGCGCTCGCGGGCCGGTCGAACGTGGGGAAGTCGAGTCTGATCAACCGGTTGCTGGGGCGCACGCGGACCGCGGTGGCGCGCGTCTCGGCGACGCCGGGGAAGACGCGGGAGATCAATTTCTTCCGGGTCAGGGCGAAGGGCGCGGGCGGACGGACGCTGGAGTTCTTCCTGGTGGACCTGCCGGGGTACGGCTATGCCCGGGTGCCGCCCGAGCTGCGCGCGCGCTGGAAGGAGCTGATCGAGGGGTATCTCGGGACGTCCCGGACGCTGCGCGGCGTGGTACAACTGATCGATGCGCGGCACGGCCCGAGCAAGGACGACCTGCGGATGATCGAGTACCTGGCGTCGCTGGAGACGCCGACGCTGTTCGCGCTGACGAAGGTGGACAAGCTCGGGCGCGGGGAGCGCGCGAAGCGGCTCGCGGAGGTGCGGAAGACGCTGGCCGCGGACGCGGACCAGGTGATCCCGTTCTCGGCGCACACGGGCGAAGGGCGGGACGACCTGCTCGGCGCGCTGGAGGCGGTTCTCGTGGAGACAGGAGACGGAACGTGAGGCACGGGTACGGTTGGCTCTCGGCGGTGGCACTGGCTGTGGCGGCCGCATGCGCCTCGGGCGGGGCGACGGCCGCGGCGAGCCCCGAGGCGCGCGCGTCGGCGCCGGCGGCCAGGGCGCGGACCGAGGCGACGCCCTCGGGCGGGACGCAGCAGCCGGCCGGCCCCGTTCCGCCGGGGTACGGCACGCTGAAGCAGGACCAGATCACGGTGGCGCTGCGGAGCGGGCCGCAGCTCCTGATCAAGGTCACGCCGCTGGACGAGTCCGTGATCCGGCTGGCCGCACCGGACACGTACAACCGGCTGCACGCGTTGGCGGAGAGCCGGCGTGCCGCGGCGGAGCGGGCGGCGGGCTCGGGCGCGAAGCTCTTCCTGGTCTCGTTCTTCAGCTACCAGCCGGACGTGCCGTTCCAGCCCGAGGACCTACAGCTCTCGCAGCAGGGCCGGCTCCTGCGGCCCGCCGCGGTGCTGGCGCTGACACCGAACTTGGGCCGGCAGCGCCTCGGGCAGCAGGAGACGCAGCAGGCGGTCTACGCGTTCGATCCGGCGGTGGACCTGAACCAGCCGCTGACCGTGCGCTACGGCATGGAGCAGAGCGACGACTGGTCCACGATCCTACCGGTGCTGGAGGCGGAGCGCGCGAAGGTGGAGGCGCGGGCGAAGGGGTGAACGGGGAGCGGACCCACCCCTGATCGGCGCCACCACACGCGGGCTCGCGCTCGCGTGTGGACGTCCCGTGACAGGAGGTGCGCCATGCCGGGAAGTCGACAGGCGGCAACTGGTCCGGTCTATCAGCTCAAGGTCACGCTCGTGGGAAGCCGGCCGCCGATCTGGCGGCGGATCCAGGTCCCCGCCGACATGACGTTGGGCCGCCTCCATCGCGTCCTTCAGGTGGTGATGGGCTGGACGGATTCCCATCTCCAGCAGTTCACCGCGGACGGCGAATCCTACTCGGATCCTGATTTCGAGCTCGAAGATAGCCAGAACGAAAACCGGATCCGCCTGAATCGGCTTCTCCGAAGACCCAAGGACCGGCTCGTCGACGAGTACGATTTCGGCGACGACTGGGAGCATGCCATCGTGCTCGAAAAGGTGCTTCCGGCGGACGCCGCGCCCACCCACGCCGTCTGCCTCGCGGGGAAGCGCGCCGGTCCACCCGAGGATGTCGGCGGCATCGTCAGCTACCAGGAGAGTTTCCTGGCAGCGGTCCGCGACCCGGAGCACCCCGAGCACGACGAAATGCTCGACTGGATCGGCGAAGGGTTCGATCCGGAGGCGTTCGACCTCGACGACATCAACCGCGAGCTGAGACGGCCGCGGTAGAGCTTCGGGTTGGCGGCGCGTGCGTCTGCCGGACAGGGCGGCACACCGTCCGGGAGCGCAGCCGCCGGCGAGACGATACCCGGTTCCCCTTGCCACGCCGCGGCCCCGGAGCCCCGGCGTGGCGGCCTTTTCTCGCGCGGAGGCGGCGGGGCGCCCGCCGGCGCGGCTTCGCGGCGGCAAGAGCATGACGGCGCGCAGGAGCAGGAGGAGGCGGCGGGAGGGTCGGGCCGGCGCGCGGGCTACAGC
>JADGGV010000197.1 GCA_019689775.1 Gemmatimonadota bacterium | reverse complement strand
CCGCCCGGAGTCAACCCCGCTGTTCCCGCCCGCACGTCACTCCGCCGCCGCAGCCAGTCCCCCCCGTGCCCACTCCACCACCGGCGCCAGGTCCTCCGGCAGCTTGCTGAGGAAGCGCATCGGCTGGCCGGTGCGGGGGTGGCGGAAGCGCAGCTCGGCGGCGTGCAGGAACTGGCGGGGCACGCGGCGCTCGAGCTCCCGGGCCCAGGGGAAGGCGGGGCCGCTGACGCGGCGCGCGCCGCCCCCGCCGTAGACGGGGTCGCCCACGACGGGGTGGCCGATATGGGCGAGGTGGACGCGGATCTGGTGGGTGCGGCCGGTTTCCAGCTCGGCGCGGAGCAGGTCGGCGGCCGGCCAGCGCTCCAGGCGGGTGAAGCGCGTGACGGCGCGGCGGCCGCCCTCGTGCACGGCCATGCGCTTGCGGTCGGTGGCGGAGCGGGCGATCGGCGCGTCGACCGTCACCTCGTCCTGCGCCAGGTGCCCCCAGGCCAGCGTCCAGTAGATGCGGCGGATCTCGCGGCGCTTCAGCGCGTCGGCGAGCGCGCGGTGCGCCGCGTCGTTCTTGGCGACGAGGAGGAGCCCGGACGTGTCCTTGTCCAGCCGGTGCACGATGCCGGGGCGGAGCACGCCGCCGATCCCGGAGAGGTCGTCGACATGGTGGAGCAGCGCGTTCACGAGCGTGCCGGCGCGGTGGCCCGGCGCCGGGTGCACGACGAGGCCGGCCGGCTTGTCGAGCACGAGCAGGTCCTCGTCCTGGTAGACGATGTCGAGCGGGATCGGCTCGGCCGCGAGTGCGGACGGCGCCGGCGGCGGCACCTCGACGTCGACGACGTCGCCGGGCTCGGGGCGGTAGCTCTTGCGGACCGGGCGACCGTTCACCGTCACGCGGCCGTCGGCGAGGAGCTGCGCGATGCGGGAACGGGACAGATCCGGCAGGCGGGCGGCCAGCCACGCATCCAGCCGACCGCCCGCCTCCTCCACCACGAGCCGCGTCCGCGGCGCCGCCTCAGGGCGCGGAGCGTCGGTCACTCCGCCGCTCCTCGTTCCAGAGCGAGAGCGCGAGCAGGATCGCGCCGGTGGTCACGGCGATGTCGGCGACGTTGAAGATCGGCCAGCGCAGGTCGCCGATGCCGACGTCGAGGAAGTCGACGACGCCGCGGTGCGAGCGCACGCGGTCGACGAGATTGCCGAGCGCGCCGCCGCAGATCAGCGCGATCGCGGTCAGTCGGACGCGGTCGGCGATCGGCGTGGCCCAGTAGAGCGCGGCGAGCGCGCCGAGCGCCACGACCGAGAGCAGCAGGAAGATGATGCGCGAGTGCGGCCCGAGGTGGATGCCGAACGCCGCGCCTGGGTTCTCGATGAACGTCAGCCGCAGGTAGTCGCCGATCACGTCGACCTGCTGGTAGGGGCGGAACGTGCGCAGCACCAGCAGCTTGGTCACGTAGTCGACGAGCACCACTGCGAGCACCACGCCGGCCAGGAGCGGCACCTTCCCGCCATCCCACGAGCGCGCGACACCGCGCTCGTCCTGCGCTCCCGCGTCCGTCACACCGTTCATGTCAGCGTCTCTTCCATGGTCTTACAGTCGATGCAGAGCTCCGCGTGCGGAATCGCGTCCAGCCGGACGAAGCCGATCTCCGCGCCGCAGGACGCGCACATGCCGAACTCGGACGGTGTGCGGTAGAGCCGCCGGAGCGCGGCGTCGATCGCACTCAGCATGCGCCCCTCCTCGCTCGCGAACAGGAACGCCTTCTCGCGCTCCATGGCGTCGGTCCCCTGATCGGCCATATGGAAGGAGAATGCCGACAGGTCGCCGTCCGAGCCCTTGTCGCTATCGAGGAAGTCCTCGCCGAAGCGTGCCAGCTTCCTGAGCACCCGGCGCCGCTCCTGCAGGAGCCGGGCCTCCAGGTGCTCGAGTTGTTCCGTCGTGTACGCCATTCGTTCCGTGGGTCAGTGGATCTTGGCCAGGCCGATGCGTGCGTCGAGGCCGTCGAGCTCCACGTCCTGGAGCGCCGTGTAGCGGCCGGCGTCGGCCGGCTCGGCGCCGGTCTCCAGCTCGAGAGCCAGCGTCTCGCCACCGATGTAGTCCTGGAACGTGTGAGCGACGGCCACGACCTCGGCGCCGCCGAAGACGCCGAGGCGGATGCGGTCGCTGACGTGCAATCCGCTGTCGCGGCGGAGGCGCTGTACCCGGCTGACCAGCTCGCGTGCCAGCCCCTCCGCCCGCAGCGCCTCGTCGAGCGTCGGATCGAGGGCGACGGTGTACCCTTCGTCCATCTCGACGACGAGGTCGCCGCGCGCCTCCTCGACGACGGTCAGCTCGTCGGGGCGCAGCTCGAAGCGCTCGCCGTCCAGCTCGATCGCCGTCGGCTCGCCGCGCCGGAACGCCGCCAGCGCCTCGCCCGGGAGCGCGCGGATGAGCGCCGCGGCCTGTTGCGTCCGGCCGCCGAAGCGCGGGCCGAGCACGCGGAAGTTCGGCGTCGCCCGCAGCGCGACCAGCTCCTCGGCGGCGTCGAGGAAGCGCACCTCCTTGACGTTCAGCTCGTCGCGGAGCACCTCGAGCAGCTCCTCGGACGGGCGCGCGCCGCCGGGCACGACCGCGTAGAGCGTGCGCAGCGGCTGGCGCACGCGCACCTTCACGGTCTCGCGCGCGGCGCGGCCGAGGCGGGCGAGCACGCGCACGTGCGCCATGCCGTCGTCGAGCGCCTCGTCCCGGAGCGAGGCGGGCGTGGTCGGGAAGTCGGCCAGGTGCACGCTCGCGCCGGTCAGCGCGCGGTGGAACCAGTCCGCCAGGAACGGCGTGAACGGCGCGAGCAGCGCGGCCGTCGTCGCCAGCACGTCGTGCAGCGTGCGGAACGCCGCGCGCGTGCCCGCCTCGTCGGCGCTCCCCCAGAAGCGGTCGCGGCTCCGGCGGATGTACCAGTTCGAGAGGTCGTCGACGACGAAGTCGCCGACGGCGCGGGCGGCGCGCGTGACGTCGTAGTCGTCGAGCGCGGCGCGGGCCGTGGCCACGAGCGTGGCCAGCCGCGAGAGGATCCAGCGGTCGAGCACGGAGCGCCGCTCCGGCTCGGGGTCCGCGTCCGACGGCCGCCAGTCCTCGAGGTTCGCGTACAGCGCGAAGAAGCGGTACGTGTTGGCGAGCGTGTCGAAGACGCGCCGCGCCGCCTCGCCGAGCGCCGCCGGATCGAAGCGCTTCGGCACCCACGGCTGGCTGACCGTGAGCAGGTACCAGCGGATGGCATCGGCGCCGAACTCGGCGATCGCGTCCCACGGGTCCACCACGTTCCCGCGGGACTTGGACATCTTCTGCCCCTGCGCGTCCAGGATCAGGTCGTTGACGATCACGTTCCGGTACGGCGGCCCGTCGCCGAGCATGGTGGCGATGGCCATGAGCGAGTAGAACCAGCCGCGCGTCTGGTCGACGCCCTCGCAGATGAAGTCCGCCGGGAAGTGCCGGCTCCACTCCTCGCGGTGCTCGAACGGGTAGTGCCACTGCGCGTACGGCATCGCGCCGGAGTCGAACCAGACGTCGATGACCTCCGGCGTGCGGCGCATGGTGCCGTCGCACTGCGCGCAGGCGAACGCGATCTCGTCGATGAACGGCTTGTGCGGGTCGAACGGCTCCGGCAGCGCGCCGGCGCGCACGGCGAGCTGCCGGAACGACTCGATCACCTCGGTGTGCGCGGGATCGCGGTCGCAGACCCAGATCGGGAGCGGCGTCCCCCAGTAGCGGTCGCGCGAGAGCGCCCAGTCGACGTTCCCCTCCAGCCACTCGCCGAAGCGGCCCGAGCCCACCTCCGGCGGGCGCCACGCCACGTGCGCGTTGTTCGCGAGCATCTGCTCCTTGACCGACGTGGTGCGCGCGTACCACGTCTCGCGGGCCATGTAGAGGAGCGGGCTCGAGCAGCGCCAGCAGTGGGGGTACGAGTGCTCCTCGAGGGCGTAGCGGAAGACGAGCTCGCGCTGCTGAAGCGCCTCGACGAGCCCCTCGTCCGCCGCCTTGACGAAGACGCCGCCGACGAGCGGGATCTCGGGGAGGAAGCGGCCGGCGTCGTCGACCGGGCGGAGCATCGGCAGGTCGTACTTCTGCCCCATGGCGAAGTCGTCCGCGCCGAAGGCGGGCGCGAGGTGCACGATCCCGGTGCCGTCCTCGGCGGTGACGAAGTCGCCGGGGAGCACGCTCCAGGCGTTCGGCGTGCGCTCGGCGCCAATGGCGCCCGGGCCGTCGAGCTGCACGAGGTCGAACGGCCGCCGGTAGCGCATCCCGAGCAGGTCGCGCCCCTTCAGCCGCGCGACGATGTTCGCATCCTCGCCGAAGAGCGCCGGCACGCGCGCCCCGGCCAGGATGTAGCGGCGGCCGTCGCGCGCGACCTCGACGTAGTCCAGCTCGGGGTCGACGGCGAGCGCGACGTTCGAGGGGAGCGTCCACGGCGTCGTCGTCCAGACCAGGAACGCGCGCTCCGGGTCGAGCCGCCCGGCCGCGTCCTCGACCGGCGCAACGAAATAGAGCGACGGGTCCCTGACCTCCTCGTAGCCCTGCGCGACCTCGTGCGAGGAGAGCGCCGTGCCGCAGCGCGGACAATAAGGTACGGTCTTGTAGCCGCGGTAGAGCAACCCCTTGTTCGCGAGCTGCTTGACGATCCACCACACGCTCTCGACGTACTCGGGGTGGTACGTCACGTACGGGTGCGAGTAGTCGAGCCAGTAGGCGATCCGCTCGGAGAAGCGCTCCCACTCCTCCTTGTACGTGAAGACGCTCTCGCGGCAGACCTCGTTGAAGCGGGCGACGCCGATCTCCTCGATCTCGCGCTTCCCGCTGATCCCCAGCTTCTTCTCCGCCTCGATCTCGACCGGCAGGCCGTGCGTGTCCCAGCCGGCAATGCGCGTCACGTGGTAGCCGCGCATCGTGCGGTAGCGGCACATCACGTCCTTGAGCGTCCGGCTCAGCACGTGGTGGATGCCGGGGCGCCCGTTGGCCGTCGGCGGCCCCTCGTAGAACACCCACTCGGGCGCGCCCTCACGCGCCTCGAGCGTCCGCCGGAACAGCTCCTCCTCGCTCCACTTCGCCAGGAGGCTCTGCTCCAGCTCGACGGCGCTCGCGGGGAAGTCGGGGTACCGCTTCATCGTATGGCCTCGTCCATGGCATCGGGGGCGTAGGGCCGCCCGTCTCGTTCGGTTCGGCTCCGGGCGCGGGCGGGCGACACACGCCTCGCCCCGGCCGCCCGTCCGGCGCGTCGCGCCAGCCGCGGGTCGCCGACGTCGGGCGGCACGCCGCCTCGCCGGATTGGTTCGGGGTTCGCAGGCCCGGTCAGGCCGGCCGCGGCGGCAGCCGCTCGACCAGCGTGCGGAAGAGCCGCGTCAGCTTCGGCTCGGCCTCGCCCGCCGTGCGGATGATCGTCTGGATGTCGACCGGCTCGAGCGCGTCCGGCAGGCACGCGTCCGTGATGATGCTCACGCCGAGCACGCGCATCCCGGCGTGCCGCGCCACGATCACCTCGGGCACCGTGCTCATCCCCACGACGTCGGCGCCGAGGCCGCGCAGCATGCGGTACTCCGCACGCGTCTCGAGGTTCGGTCCCGCCACGGCGACGTAGACGCCGCGCCGCAGCGGGATGCCCAGCTCCAGCGCGACCGCCTCCGCGAGCGCCTGGAGCTGTCGGTCGTACGGCTCGGACATGTCCGGGAAGCGCGGCCCGAGCTCGTCGAGGTTCGGCCCCGTGAGCGGATTCTCGCCCAGCAGGTTGATGTGGTCGTCGATCAGCACCAGGTCGCCCGGGTCCCAGAGCGGGTTCATCCCGCCCGCCGCGTTCGAGACCAGCAGCGTCTCGGCGCCCAGCAGGCGCAGCACCCGGACCGGGAACGTCACTTCCTGGAGCGAGTACCCCTCGTAGCGGTGGAAGCGCCCCTGCATCGCGGCGACGCTACGGCCGCCGAGCCGGCCGAAGAGCAGCCGCCCGGTGTGCGTCTCCACCGTCGAGAGCGGGAAGTGCGGGAGCTCCTCGTACGGGATCGCCGTCTCGACGTCGATCTCGTCGGCGAGCGCGCCCAGCCCGGTGCCGAGGATGATCGCGACCTCCGGGACGAGCGCCGTGCGCGCGCGGATCGCGGCCACGGCGGCGCTCAGGCGCGCGCGCTGCTCCTCCGCCGGGAGGATCACGGCTCCTCCTCGACCAGCTCGGGGAAGCGCGCGGCGGGGCCGGCGGTGCGGCCTCGCCGCCCCAGCTCCGACGGCGCCTCGTCCTGACCCTCGAGCATCCCGTACGGCTGGCGCTCGTCCGCGCGCCGCATCCCCGCCAGCCCCGGCTCCTCCTGGCGATGGAGCGCCTCGATCTCGTGCGTCACCTCGGCCAGCTCCCGCTCCAGGAACGCGCGGAAGCTCTCCATGAGCTGGACGCGACGCGCCCGGATGCGACGCAACCCCTCCTCCTCCCGCGCCAGCTCGCGCTGCGCCTCGGCCCGCAGCCGCGCCGCGTCCGCCTCCGCCTCGCGCAGCCGCAGCTCCGCCTCGCGCTCCGCCTGCTCCATCGCCCGCTCCCGGAACTCCTGCGCCGAGACGAGCGCCTCCGTCAGCGCCTTCTCCCGCTCGCGGTACTCCGCCACCTGCTCCTCGGTGCGCCGCACGCTTTCCTGGAGCGCCCGGTTCTCCCGCACCAGCTCCTCGAGCCGGTCCGCGACGAGGTCCAGGAACGAATCGACCTCGTCCGCCTCGTACCCCCGCAGCCCGCGCCGGAAGTCGCCCTTCTTCTTCCGTACCTCGAGTGGCGTCAGGTCGATCATGGCTTCCGCTCCCCGAACAGGATCGTGCCGAGCCGGACCAGCGTGCTCCCCTCCTCCACCGCGATCTCGAAGTCGCCGGACATGCCCATCGAGAGGTGCTGCGCCTCGAAGCCCGGGACCTCCCGGGCGCAGCGCTCGAACAGCTCCCGCGCCCGCGCGAACGTGCGCCGGATCAGCGCCTCGTCGTCCGTCAGCGGCGCCATGGTCATCAGCCCCAGCACGCGGATGTGCGGCAGCGCCGCCACGGAGGCGACGCCGTCGAGCGCCTCGTCGCGGGAGAACCCGCCCTTCGTCGCCTCGCCGGACGTGTTCACCTGCACCAGCGCGCGCACCTCGCGCCCGCTCCGCTCCGCCTCCGCCGACAGCTCGCGCGCCAGCCGCAACGAGTCGACCGACTCGATCAGGTCGAAGAGCGGGAGCGCCCGGCGCACCTTGTTGCGCTGGAGGTGGCCGATCAGGTGCCACTCCGCCGTCTCGCGCCCGATCGCGGCGACCTTCGCCTCCAGCTCCTGCACCCGGTTCTCGCCCAGCCGCCGCAGGCCCAGCTCGAGCGCCGCGGCGGCCGCGTCGGGCGGGTGCCCCTTCGTGACCGCCACGATCTCGACGGGGCCCGCCCGCCTCGCTACCATATACCCATATACCAGCCCACGAGACAAG
>JADGGV010000196.1 GCA_019689775.1 Gemmatimonadota bacterium | reverse complement strand
GCGGGGGGCGCGGGGGGCCCGCGCGCCGCCCCCCCGCCCGGCGGGGGGCCCCGGGGCCCGCCCGCTCCGCGGTGCCGTCGGTCGAGCCGTCGTCGACCAGGACGACCTCGCCGTCCATGTCGAAGCGCTCGAAGGCGGCCCGCAGCTCGGCGACGAGCTCGGGGATGTTTTCGACCTCGTTGTAGGCCGGGACGATCACGGCAAAGTTGCGCCACCCCCGGCGCGGGGGGCGCAACTCTTCGGCAGGCGTCTTCGCGTGGGGGGGTGTGGCCATCGTCCCGGGGTCAGACCCGCTTCCTCATCCGCGCGGACAGGATCCCGAGCTGGTCGCGGTACTTGGCCACCGTGCGCCGGGCGATCTGGATCCCCTCCTCCTTCAGGATGTTCACGATCGCCTGGTCCGTGAGCGGGCGCCGCGCCTCCTCCTCGGCGACGAGCTTCTGGATCTTCGCCTTGATCCCGCGCGCGCTCACGTCCTCGCCCGACGTCGTCGAGAGCCCGCTGGAGAAGAAGAACTTGAGCGGCAGCACCCCGCGGGGCGTCTGCACGTACTTCTCGTTCGTGACGCGGGAGACCGTGGACTCGTGCATGTTGATGACCTCGGCGACCTCCCGCAGGGTCAGCGGCTTCAGGTACTGCACGCCCTTCTCGAAGAACTCGCGCTGCCGGTCGACGATGAAGTTCATGACCTTCAGCATCGTCTGGCGCCGCTGCTCGATCGCCTGGATCATCCAGTTGGCGCTGTTCAGCTTGTTGGAGATGAACTCCTTGTTCTCCCCCTTGAACTTGTTCTTGTCGCGCGCGATCTCGCGGTAGGCCCGCGACAGCTTCAGCCGCGGCAGGCTCGTGTCGTTCAGGAAGACGAGATACTCGCCGTCGATCTTCTCGACGATCAGGTCGGCGATGATGTAGTTGTCGGCCGGGCCCGCGTACTTGAGCCCCGGCTTCGGGTCCAGCTTCGCCACCTCGTCGGCCGCGGCCTGCACGTCCTTCGGCGTGATCGACAGGTCCTTCGAGATCTCCGACCAGCGGTGGTTGATGAGCTGGTCGAAGTACTCCCGCACGATTCGGTACGCGAGCGTGTCCTGCTTCTCCTGCTCCTCGAGCTGGAGCAGCAGGCACTCCCGCAGGTCGCGCGCGGCGATCCCCGGCGGGTCGAAGCTCTGGAGGATCCGGAGCATCTCCTCGCCCTCGGCCACCGTGAACGGCGTCGGCGGCCGGCCGTCGCCCGCCCACTCCGCGCCCTCGTCCTCCAACCACGCGTTCAGGCCCTCGACCACCTCCTCGATGGAGCAGGTCAGATAGCCGTTCTCGTCGATGTTGCCGATGATCTCGTCACCGAGCAGCATCTGCCGCTCGCTGAGTCGCATCAGGACGAGCTGGTCGCGCAGGTGGTCGTAGAGGTCCTGCGTGTCCACCGAGACGGGCTCGTAGTACTCCTTCTCCTCGTACTCGGCGCGCCGGCCGCCGGCCTCGAAGCCGTCGAGGAGGATCTCCTCCCAGTCGATCTCGTCCTGCTTCGCTTCCTCCTTCTCCTTCTCCTCCTTCTCCTTCTGCTGGTCCTTGAGCGCCACCTCGTCGTCGGCGACGGCGGGCTCCTCCAGGTCCAGGAACGGGTTATTGAGCAGCTCCTGCTTGATGTGCTGCTGGAGATCGAGGAGCGGCATGTACAGGAGATCCATCGCCTGATACAGGCGTGGATTGATCTTCATCTCCTGTTTGAGCTGCGTGCCCTGGTACAGGCCGGTCTTGATACTCATCAGACTACCAGTTCAGGTCGACGGTAGCGGTCGCGCATGCGGGCGGTCAGTGTCGGTCCGAAGTAGATCTCCGCGACCTCGTCGTTCCAAACGAGTTCCGCGACCGTACCCGAGACCCGCACGCGCCCGTCGTACATAATGTAGGCGCGGTCCACGATATCGAGCGTCTGCTCGACGTTGTGGTCCGTGATGATGACGCCGATCCCACGATGGCGGAGCCCCGCCACGATCTGCTGGATGTCGTGGACCGCGATCGGGTCCACGCCCGCGAACGGCTCGTCCAGCAACATGAACTTCGGCTCGCTCACCAGCGCCCGCGTGATCTCCAGTCGGCGCCGCTCGCCGCCGGACAGCGAGTACGCCTTCGCGTTCCGCAGATGCTTCAGGCCAAGCTCGTCGAGCAGCGCCTCGAGCCGGCGCTTCCGCTCCGCCCGCGAGAGGTGCAGCGTCTCGAGGATCGCCATGATGTTCTGCTCCACCGTGAGGCGGCGGAAGATCGACGGCTCCTGCGCCAGGTAGCCGATCCCCTTCCGTGCTCGCTTGAACATCGGCGTATCCGTCAGCTCGGCGTCATCGAGGAAGACCCGCCCGCCGTCCGGCCGGATGAGGCCCACCATCATGTAGAACGTCGTCGTCTTCCCCGCCCCGTTCGGGCCGAGCAGTCCGACGATCTCCCCCTGCGTGACGCGGACGTCGACCTGGTTGACCACCCGGCGCTTGCGGAACACCTTCACCAGGCCCGCCGCCACGAGCGTGCTCCCGCCGGGCTCCACGGCGCCACGGGCGGAGCTGAGCGGCGATGTGGCCCGGCGCTCCCCCTCGTCAAGCAAATTCCTTACCGCGACGTCCAAATCCGCAATAACGTCGTTGCGCTGCGCCGAAAGCTCGTGCCACACATCCGGTGCGAAGCGCACCCGCTCCCAGGCATCACCGGCCGGCTCGCGCCCGGCGATCCCGAGCGACTCGAGGCGCGCGAGCACGTGCTCCTCCAGGTAGCGCGCGAGCGTCTCCACCGAGCCGAGGTCCCCGGCCGCGGCGCCGCGGACGCCGCGATCCGCCCCCCCGGGCAGCGTCGCGGCGCGCGCGTTGCGCACGGCGGCCAGCCACTCGTCGCGGTCGACGGCACCCGCCGCGTCCGCACGGCGGACCAGTTCCAGGAGGGCGAGCGCGGTGGACGCCTCGTGGGGGCGCAGCCCGCGCGCGAACTCGAGAACCGGCACCGTCTTCATGGCTTGCCGCTCCCCGTCGAGCCGGCCGGCGAGCGCGCCACCGAGTTCGTCGTCGGCTTGGACCGCTCGTCCGGCTTCTTCGCCGGCGCCGGCGGGGTCGGCTCGAGGTGGAGCCCGCGGATCTGCCCCTCGGCGTGCACCTCGTGCACCTCCCCGTCCCGGAACGCCACGGCGATCCGCTGGGCCAGCAGATAGTTGACGGCCGGCATCCCCTTCGGCTGCTTCTCGTCGACGATCCGGTAGGCCGAGCTCGCCGGCGTCGTGCCGCCGCTGGCGACGATGCGCTCGAGCACGCGCTGCGCGGTGTCCGCCGGCGCGCGGGGTGGGGCGGCCCGGACCGCCGCGTTCGGCTTCCCGGCGACCTTGCCGCCCGCCTTCGCGGCGCTCGGCGCGGCCGCCACGAACGTCGCCACGATCGTATCCCCGCGTAACCAGTCCTTCGAGACGATGTCGGGGAGCTTCGTCGCGATGGAATCGTTCTGCCGCTCGCCGTAGGCCCGCCCCACCGCCACGACCTTCTCCAGCTTCTCGCCGGGCGCGAGCGCATCGATCGAGTCGGCGACCAGCTTGAACTCCCGCGACGTCGCCTCGGCCAGCCCGGAGCCGTCCGTGGCGGTCCGCTTCGTCCGCTCCGGGCTGAGCGCGACGAGCCGCTCGACCTGCCCATCCGTGAACGCGATCGCCACCGACGAGCCCTTCACCGTCAGGTCCTCCGACTGGAGCTGCGCCTGGAACGTCGCGGTCACGTCCTTGAACGTGTTGCCGACCAGCGTGCCGTCGAGCGTGCCGCCCGTCAGCGCGAACCGCTCGCCCTCGATCCGGGCGTTCCCGATGAGCCGGACATGGTTGTCTGCCGGCGCATACTCGACCTCGGACGCCGTGCCCTTCATCGGCCCCCGCGTCAGGACCACGTTCCCCATCGCGTGGAAGTTGTCCTGGCCCTGGATCTCCATCCGGTCCGCGTCCACCACGGTCGAGGTCGTGTCCGCGCGCGGCGCGCCGTCGGCCCCCGGCTTCGCCCGCCATACCGCGTGCGGGCGCCCCCCGTAGACGTAGGTCCGCGACGGCGTCTGCGGACCGTTCGCCAGGTAGTAATCCAGGTAGTCCCCCTGGATCGTCGCACCGTTCACCCGGTCGTTCAGCACGACGTGGAGCTGCGCGTTCAGGTGCTTCTCCCGCGCGAAGTAGTTGATCCGGTCCGCCGACAGCGCCTTCTCCGCGTCCGCGTAGTACGCGTGCCCGATCAGGAAGCGCTGCTCCGTCGCCGCCACCAGCACGGCGCTGTCCGCGCGGATCACCTTCCCGTCCGGGCAGGTGAAGGTCACACCGCCGCCGATGAACGTCATCTCCTGGGGCGTACCGCTCGCCACCCGGTTGAGCTGACCGGACGAGAGGTCGCAGTTCTGCGCGGCCACGGCCGCGGGGAGCGCGGCGAGCAGCAGCGCCGCCGCGGCCACCGTGCGCGCCCGCATCAGAACTTCACCTTCATGCCGGAGACCGTTCCGCGCGGCCGCGTCACCTGGATGTTCTGCATCTGGTCGTCCGCCGTGAAGCCATCCCCGGTGATCCGCGAGCCGTTCTCCTGCATCGTCGTCGCGACCGTGCTCCAGATCCGGTGCTGGTTCGGATCGTAGTGGAGCTCCTCCGTCTCGATCCGCCGCCCCCCCTCCCGGGTCACCAGCACGACGTTCCCGCGCGCCACCATGACATTGTTGCGCTGGTTCAGCTCGCCGGTGCGCGACACCAGGTTCGCGACCTCCATGCCCGTCGTGCCGAAGATCTGGAGGGTCACCTTCCGCAGCTTCACCTTCCCCGAATCGACGAACACGTACGCCGTGTCCGCGTTCAGCACGCCCCGGCGGATGCCGTCGTCGGTGAGGTACTGGCGCACGTCGAGCATGACGTGGTCGGCCGGCAGGTCCTGGAACCGGCCGTTGCCGACCGGGGCCGTGCTCCCCCGGTCGCAGGCGACGAGCGCCACGATCGCCACAACCGCCAGCAGCCGCTCTCTCATCATCCACATCATACCGCGCCGGCGCGCAAAAGGTCGTGCAGGTGGACGATGCCGATCAATCGGCGGTCCGCGTCGACCACCGGCAGCGCCATGATCCCGAACGTCTCCATCTGGTGGACGGCCGCCGCGGCCAGCAGCGTCGCCTCGCACAGCTTCGGGGAGCGGTTCATGACCGCCTCGACCGGCACCGCCATGAAGTCCGCCTCCCGCTCCATGAGCCGGGTGAGATCCCCCGCGGTGACGACGCCGACGACGCGACGCTCCTCATCCAGTATCGGAACGGTGCCGCGCTTTTTCGCGAGGAGCACGACGCACTCCCGCATGGTGGCGCCGACGCCGAGCCAGGGGATGTCGTCCGTGAGCATCAGGTCGGCGACGCGCAGCGTCAGCTTCCGGCCGAGCGCGCCGCCCGGGTGCAGCCGCGCGAAGTCCTCGCGCGTGAAGCCCTTACGCAGCAGCAGCGCGACGGCCAGCGCATCCCCCAGCGCCGCGGTCACCGTCGTCGAGGTGGTCGGGGCGAGATCGAAGGGACAGGCCTCCTGCGCGACCGCGCAGTCGAGCACGACCCGCGCGGCGCGCGCCAGGCTCGAGCCGGGGCGGCCCGTCATCGCCACGACCGGCACGCCGAGCCGCGCCAGGTACCCGAGCAGCGCGCCGAGCTCCTCCGATTCGCCGCTCTTCGAGATCAGGATCGCGACGTCGTCGCCGCTCACGATCCCGAGATCCCCGTGCAGCCCTTCCACCGGGTGGAGGAACGTCGCCGGAGTGCCGGTCGACGTCAGCGTCGCCGCGATCTTCCGGCCGATGATGCCGCTCTTGCCGACGCCGCTCACCACGACGCGGCCGCGGGCATCCCCGATCAGCCGGACGGCCTCGAGGAAGCCGTCGCCCAACCGGTCCGCCAGCGCGAGCAGCCCCTCCGCCTCGGCCCGCACGACCGCGCGGGCCCGGGCCAGCAGCTCCCGGTCGTCGAGCCGCGTCGTCGCCGCCGCGGTGAGCGCCTCAGCCGCCATGGGGGACGTGCTCCGCGTCGCGCGCCGACAGGTACTCGTCCACCAGCCGCTGCCACTCGCCCCGGGCGCGCAGCAGCGCCTCGGCGAACTCCCGCACCGCCCCGTGCCCGCCCGGCCGCCGGCAGCGCCAGCGCGCGAGCGCACGGACCTCCGGCACCGCGTTCGCCACGGCCACCGGCAAGCCCACCCGCCGCATCACCGCGATGTCCGGCAAGTCATCGCCGACCATGGCCGTCTCGTCCCAGGTGCAGCCCACGCGCTCGAGCACGGCTCGCGCCGCCGCGAGCTTGTAGCCGCCCGGATGCTGCTCGCACTCCACCTCCAGCTCCGCGGCGCGAAGCCGGGTCGCGGGCGAGACGCGGCCGCTCAGGATCGTCACCGTCAAGCCGGCCCACTGGAGCATCTTCACGCCGAGCTGATCGGTGATCTCGAACCGCTTCATCTCGACCGCGTGCCCTTCCGCCGTCTCGCCCACGTAGATGCCGCCGTCGGTCAGGACGCCATCGACGTCGAGGAGGACGAGCCGGATCCGGCGCGCCGTCTCCGGCGCGATGCGGCGGTCAGGCACGAGCGGGCTCGAGCGGTCGCGCGTCCGCGGCCAGCGCCTCGCGGATCGCGAGCACGTCCCGCAGCAGCGGCCGAAGTCGGTCGAGGCGGAGCATGTTCGCCCCGTCCGACGGCGCCCGCGCCGGCTCGGGATGCACCTCGAGGAAGAGCGCGGCCGCGCCGGCCGCGACCGCCGCCCGCACCAGCGCCGGCGTGAACGCCGGATCGCCGCCGCTCGCGCCGTCCGCGCGGCCGGGGCGTTGCACCGAGTGCGTGCCGTCGAAGATCACGGGCGCCCCCGTCGCCTCCGCCATCCGCGCGAAGCTACGCATGTCCACGACGAGGTCGCCGTATCCGAAGAAGGTGCCGCGCTCGGTGACGGCCACGGCCTCGGCGCCGGCGCCGCGCGCCTTGCGCACCGCGCCGGCCATCTCCTCCGGCGCCATCCACTGCCCCTTCTTGATGTTGAGCGGCCGACCGGTCCGGGCCGCCGCCTCCACCAGGTCGGTCTGCCGGCAGAGGAACGCCGGGATCTGGAGCACGTCGCACACCGCGGCCGCGGCGGCCGCCTGCGCCGGCTCGTGCACGTCCGTCAGCACCGGCAAGCCGCTCTCCCGCCGCACCCGCTCGAGCTGCACCAGCCCGCGCTCGAGCCCGGGGCCGCGCGCGGCGCCCGCCTTGCTCCGATTCGCCTTGTCGAAGGACGCCTTGAAGACGACGGGGAGGCGCAGCTCCTCCGCGACGCGCGCCAGCTCCTCCGCCACCCGCAGGTTCAGCGCGTCGTCCTCCAGGACGCACGGACCGGCGATCAGGAAGAAGCCACCCCCGCCCCGGAACAGCCGCTCCGGTCCGGCGGCTCCGCCCAACACCCGCCCA
>JADGGV010000195.1 GCA_019689775.1 Gemmatimonadota bacterium | reverse complement strand
GCTGGGGTGGGGTGATGTTAAAATCTCACTGGGGGTGGGCGGGTGGCAGCGCTGAAAAGCCTCGGAGCGCGAGCGTGGACGCGTGGCCGAGCCAGTGACACCGGGTTCGGCAGGGCCGTTCGTCGTCCCCCGCTCCCGACAGCGCGGGAGCGGGAACGTAAGCGGTAAGCCGATCACGTGAGGCCCGATTTGTTCCTCGCGCCGGTATCGCCGCCGCCGCCATCCGACGCCGCTCGAGGTCGTCTCGGCCGGGGACCGGGACGGGCGCCGGCTTCGCCGGCCCGCCGCTCAGTCGCCGGCGGCCGGCACGGGCTCGGCGCCGAACTCGGCGACGAAGCTGCGGCGGGTCGCGAGGCTGACGGCGGTGAGCGCGCCGAGGTTCACGATGAGGGCGACGATGCCGACGTTGAGGTCGGTGATCGCGGCCGGCCAGGAGGGGAAGAGCCGGGCCATCGTGGCGCCGGTGAGCGTGAGGTACGCGACCGTCGCCTCGCCCGCGAGGATGCCGGCGATGGCGCCGGCGCGGGTGGCGAGCGGGACGCGGGTGAGGCTGAGGACGACGGCGGGGAAGAGCTGCGTGACGAGGTTGTAGCCCATGAGGAGGAGCGGCACGATCGCGTTTCCGGGGCGGAGCGTGAGCCAGACCGAGACGAGCGCGATGATGGGGACGAGGGCCTTCGCGAGCGTGGCGACGATGCGGTCGTCCGCGGAGGGGACGGCGGCGCGGTAGACGTTCTGGGCCAGGATCGTGGCGGCGGAGACGAGGAGCATGGAGCCGGGCACGAGGGCGGTCAGGAGCCCGGCGCCGCCGATGATGCCGACGACGAGCGGGGAGAACGTCGCCTTGGAGACGCGCAGGAGGGAGAGGTCGGCGTCGGCGCCGGCGAGGCCGGGGACCTGGAGGATGGCGGCGAAGCCGGTGAAGAAGACGAAGAGGAGGACGAGCTGGTAGAGCGGCATGATGACGGCGTTGCGGCGGAAGACGCCCTCGCTCCGGGCGGTGTAGGCGGAGCCGAAGGTGTGGGGCCACATGTAGAAGCCGAGCGCGGTGAGCAGCACGGTCGAGACGAGCCAGGCGGGGCTCATCCCGGTCGCCGGCAGGGTCAGGAACCCGGGCTTCGCGCGCTCGATCGCCTCGAACATCGGCTGGAAGCCGCCGTAGAAGTGGAGCGGCAGGTAGAGGCCAAGGAAGACGGCGACGCCGAGGATCATGACGTCCTTGACGAGGGCGGTCCAGGCGGAGCCGTGCACGCCGGAGACGATGACGTAGAGCACGAGCGCGGCGGTGCTGAGCCAGACGGCGGTCGCCGGGGCGATGGTGCCGTAGGAGGCCTCGGAGACGATGATGCCGAGCCCCTTGAGCTGGAGCACGAGGTAGGGCACGAGGGCGACGACGCTGACGAGGGAGACGAGCACGCCGAGGGCGCGGCTGCGGTACTTGTGGACGAAGAAGTCGGCCTGGGAGACGAGGTGGTGCTCGGTCGCGTAGCGCCAGACGGCGGGGAGCAGGAAGTAGGAGAGCGCGTAGGCGACGGCGCCGTAGCACAGGATGTAGAACGCCGGCGCGCCCTTGCCGTAGGCCCAGCCGCTCCCGCCGAGGAACGTGAAGGTCGTGTAGATCTCGCCCGCCATCAGGAGGAAGACGAAGATCGTGCCGAAGCCGCGGCCGCCGACGCTCCATTGCTCGAGGCTCATGGTGCGGCCGCGCCGGGCCAGCACGCCGAGCAGGAGCGAGAGGAGGAGGAAGGCGGCGATGACGGCGAGCGCCGCGCTCACGGGTGCCCCGCGCCGTTCGAGGGCTCGGCCGCGGCGCCCGCGCGGCGCGCGCGCGCCTGGTCGAGCGCGTAGATCACGCCCAGGGTGCCGGACGTCACGACGACCCAGGCCAGGATCCAGAAGAGGAGGAACGGCAACCCGAGCACGAACGGCTCGACGCGGTTCGCGAACGGCACGCCGCCGAGCATGCCGACGGCCGGGAGGGCGGCGAGCCAGTGGTAGGCGCGGGTGCGGCGGGGCCGCGCGTCGGCGGGCGGACGGGCGGCGCTCACGCGTCCCTCCGGGCTCGATGGGCCGCGCTGCGCGGGACGGGCATGGGACCTCCGGGGAAGGCGATCGGATCGGCGGAGCGCGTCCGGGCGGGCTCCGGTCCGGGCCGGGCCGCCCGGGCGCGCCGGCCAAGCATAGACCCGCGGCGGAGCGGGTGTCAACGCGCGCCTCGGCGCGGCGCCGCTCCGTGCCGGCGGGCGGGTCGCCCGGATGCGTGGGCGACCGGGCGCGCCACGGCCCCCGGCGCGAACCTTGTATCCCGCTCCGCGCGCCGGCCGGACCCTCCGCGCCGGCGTCGCCGGGAGGCTCCCGTGGGATCGGACCGATGCGCCTCCGCGCCCTGCTCCTCGCCCTCGCCCTCGCCTCCGCGCCCACGGCGGCCCTGGCCGCGCCAGAGCGCCCGCGCCCTGCGCCCGCCTCCGCGCCCGCGAACCCGCCGGAGGTCGTCGACATCGAATTCCCCGGCGCCCGCTCGCTCGAGCGCTCGCTGCTCGAGGGCGCGATCCTGACGGAGGAGACGCGCTGCCGCTCTCCCCTGCTCTTCTGGGCGTGCGCGTTCGGTGCGTCGTGGGCGGAGCGGCGCGCCACGCTCGATACGGCGCGCGTCCGCGGCGACGTCGAGCGGCTGCGGAGGCTGTATGCGGAGTGGGGCTACCCGGAGGCGCGGGTCGGGTCGCAGATCGTGCCGCGCGGCGGGAACGAGGTCGTGGTGCGCTTCCCGATCGAGGAGGGCCGGCCGACGCTGGTGCGCTCCGTCCGCGTGGTCGGGCTCGACTCGGTGCCGAACCCGCCCCGGGTCCCGCCGCTCCCGCTCCGGCCGGGTCGCCCGTACGCGCTCGCGCTCCTGGATCTGTCGCAGCGGCTGATCACGGGGCGGCTCGCGGACCGCGGCTATCCGCTCGCGACGGTCGAGGTCGGCGGCGACGTCGCCGAAGCGGGCCGTGCCGCGGACGTCGTGCTCACCGTCCACCCCGGGCGACCCGGCGTCTTCGACTCGACGACGATCGAGGTAGGCGCGCCGATCGAGGAGCGCGAGATCCGCGCCCGCCTGGCCTACCGTCCGGGCGACCGCTTCTCGACCAAGGCGCTGCGGCGCACGCAGGAGCTGATCGCGGACCTGCCGATCGTGCAGCAGGCGACGGTCGAGCCCGCCGGCGTCGTCGGCGACTCTGCCGTCGCGATCCACGTCAAGGTCGAGGCGACGCGGCGCACCGGCATCCAGGCCGAGGGCACGCTCTCGGCCGCCTCCTGCCTCCAGCTCCAGACGACGGCCGCCGACCGCTACTTCCTGGGCCGCCCGCGCGTCGTCTCGGCGACGGTCGGCGTCGGCAACCTCCTGGCCGGGAGCCTGGGCGGGTTCCCCTGCACCGGCGAGCATGCGGGCTTCACGCAAACCGCCTACTTCGTCGCGGCCGACTGGCGCGAGCCGGTCGCGCCGGGCACCTGGCTGCTCGTCTCCGGCACGTACGTGCGCCAGGTCCTCCCGCCGGCGTACGTGCGCGAGGCGGCGGAGGGGCGGCTCGGCGTCTCGCACCTCTTCGCCTCCGGGCTCGAGGCGCTCGTCGCGTACGCGCCCTCCCGCACGCGCAACCTCGAGGAGGGCTCCTTCCTCTGCGCCGTCTGGGGCGCGTGCGGCCCCGCCGCCTCGCCGTTCATCGACGACTGGACGATGCTCTCGCCCGCCGAGGCGACGCTCGCCTACGCCCCGCGGCTGCGCGCGCCGTACCCCGAGGGGCCTATCCGCGGCCTCGCCGCGTACCTGCCGTACGCCCGCACGCGCGGCCGCCTCGAGCTCGCGACGTCGGCCGCCGGCACGCCCACCATCTCCGATTGGAGCTTCGGCCGCGCCCTACTGTTCGCGACCGCGACCCGCCGCGCCGGCTCGCGCATCGAGCTGGCCGCCCGCGCCCGCCTCGGCACCCTCGGCGGCGACGACACGCTCCCGCCCCAGCTCCGCTTCTACGGCGGCGGCCCGACCGGGGTGCGCGGCGTGCCGTCGAACCTCCTCGGCCGGCGCTTCCTCCTCGCCTCCCGCGCGGAAGCCGAGCGCCTTGGCTGCGCCATCGAGACCAACGGCTGCCCCGCCGGCACCGAGGTCGACCCCGACCGCGTCGACGTCCAGCCCGCCGGCGGCAACTTCCTCCTCGAGGCGAGCGCCGAGGCCCGCGCCTGGATCTCCGGCCGCGTGCAGCTCGCCGCCTTCGCCGACTACGGCTTCGTGCGCGGCGGCGTCCCCGACGATGCGCCCGTCGCCGCGGTCTCCGCCGCCGGGCTCGCCACGCCGGGGATCGGCATCCGCGTGCTCTCGCCGTTCGGGCCGCTGCGCCTCGACGTCGCCTACGACACGTGGCGCGCGCGGGACCTGCCGCTCGTCACGCCCGACAGCCTCTCCCCCGGCGACCTCTTCCTCGGCTTCGTGCGCTACGACCCCTACGGGCACGGCAACCCGAGCGGCTTCACCCGCTTCCGCCGCCACCTCCAGCTCCAGTTCACGGTCGGGCAGATCGGGTGGTGAGCGCGAGCCCGCCTCACAGCGCCTCGAGCGCGTCCGGCAGCTCCGCCAGCCCCTCCAGCCGCAGGTCCGCCAGCGCCGCCTCCGGCCACGCCGCGTGCACGACGCCCCACGGACCGCGCCGCACGAACACCGCCCGCATCCCGATGGCGAGCGCGGGGAGCACGTCGTTGTCGACCCGGTCGCCGACGTAGGCGATCTGCTCCGCCGGCACGCCCGCGGCCTCGACGATGCGCCGGAAGAACTCCGGGTTCGGCTTCGCGACGCCCCAGCGGCCCGACGTGGCGACGACGTCGAGCGGGACGCCGAGCCCGCGCACCGCGTCCTCCGCGGCGACCGGCTGGTTCGCCGCGACACCGACGCGGTAGCCGCGCCGGCGCAGCTCGCGCAGGCACTCGGCCGCGTCGGGGTACGCGTCGCTCGCGACGACGACGTCGCTCGGCAGCCCGGCCGCCCGCCGCGCCGCCCGCTCGCGCGGCGCGTCGAAGCCCGGGCGCAGCAGCTCGAAGACGCGCCCGTGCGGCTCGCGCCGCTCGATCACCGCGCCGAGCAGCGCGAGCATCGTGTGCTGCGGCACGCCGATCCAGTCGGCCCACTGCGCCCAGAGCCGACCCTCGTTGAACAGCGTCTCGCCGATGTCGAGGAAGACCGCGCGGATGCTCATGGCGCGCCCGGTTGGCGGGTCCGAACGGGCAGGCCGGCGGGGCCGGGCCCGGCCGGCGCCCGCACGCTCACGACGGGTACTTCGCCGCGAGCCGCTGGATCGTGTTGACGTTCCGCACCGTCGCCGGCATGCCGAGCGCCCGCTCGAGCTGCGCGCCCGTCAGCGGCGACTCGCTCATGCGCACGCGGCACAGCCGGTAGAACTCGCGCCCGTGCACGTGGAACTCGTCGACCTCCGTGCGCAGCGCGAGGAGCGCGGCGGCCGCCTCCGGCGACGGCGGCTCGCGTAGGAAGCCGACGTACAGCGTCGCCCCGTCGGGCCGCGGTGCGGCGTGCGGAAACGGCTCGTAGCGCGCGATCGCCGCCACCTCCGCCGGCGTCCGCACGAACGTGGCCACCTCGTAGCCGAGCGTCGCCAGCAGCTCCCGCTCGATGCGCGCCTCCAGCGCCCGCGCGTCCGCGTCCGCCGACTCGAAGACGATGTTGCCGCTCGCGATGAAGCTCGCCACGCCGCCGAAGCCGAGCGCCTCGAAGCGCGCGCACAGCTCGCTCATCTTGACGGTCCGGCCACCCACGTTGATGGCCCGGAGAAACGCGATAAACCGTTGCATGGCCGATCGATTCCGTTGCGCTGTCACCCGCCGCGCGCTACACCGGCACGCGCTCCGCGAGCTGCTCCGCCGCCGTGAAGAACCGCCGGCGGTACCAGAGCACCACGATCGCGGCGGTGGTAGCGACCGCGCCGGCGAGCATGAACGCGACGACGATCTGATAGCGCACCGCCAGCAGCGGCGAGTTCCCGGCCAGGATCTGGCCGGTCATCATCCCGGGGAGCGTGACCAGGCCGACGACGGCCAGGCCGTTCACCGACGGGATCAGCGCGGCCGTGAGCGCGCGGCGCACCGCGTCCTGCGCGGCGCGCGTCGGGCTCGCGCCGAGCGCGAGGTACGCCTCGATCTCGCCGCGGCGCGCCTCGATCTCCGAGATCAGCCGCTCCGCGGCCAGCGCCGCGCCGTTCATCGCGTTGCCGACGATCATCCCGAAGAGCGGGATCAGGTAGCGCGGGTCGTACCACGGCGCCGGACGGAGCACGACGGCGTCGATGTAGGCGAGCGTGAGCCCGGCGCCCACGAGCATGGCCACGCCGGCGATGGGCGCGATCGCGCGCCGCGGCGCGCGCACCCGCTGCACGGACGTCCAGGTGGCGGCGGCCAGCATGACGAGGAGCGCCGCGAGCACGAGCCACCACCGCTCGGCCGCGAAGATGTAGACCAGCACGTAGCCGACGGCGACGAGCTGCACGACCGCGCGCACCGCGCCGACGACGAAGCCGCGCGCGAGCCCGAGGCGCTGCCACGCCGAGATCGCCACGGCGACGAGGACGAGCCCGGCCGTGAGCGCCAGGTCGAGCCACGTGGCGTCGATCGTCGGCGCCGCGGCGGCGGCCGCCCCCTGGACGCGCACCGCCCGGAGCAGCGCCGTGGCGACGTCGCCAATCGCCGACACCGCGCCCGCGGCGCTCACCCGCCCGCCTCCGCGGCGCGCGGCCGCCCGCCGCGCGCGGGCGGCCCGCCGGCGCCACGGCGCGCGCTACGCGCCCGTCGCAAGGTACGCCCGCGTGCGCGGGTTCGACGGGTGCTCGAACAGCGCCCGCGTCTCGCCCGCCTCGACCAGCCGCCCGCCCTCCAGCATCACGGTGTACGTGCTCGTCTGCCGCGCCTCCGCCAGCCGGTGCGTCACCATGACCACCGTGTGCCCCTGCTCCGCGTTGATCCGCGCGACCGTCGCCAGCAGCCGCTCGGCCACCTCCGGGTCGAGCGCCGACGTCGGCTCGTCCAGGAGCAGCGCCTCCGGTCCGGTCGCCAGCGCCCGCGCCAGCGCCACGCGCTGCTTCTCCCCACCCGACAGCGCGTCCGCCGGCCGCGTCGCCAGCGCCGGCGCCAGCTCGACCATCGCCAGCAACCGCGCGATCCACGCATCGCCCGGCGGCGGCTCCCCCGCGATCGACGCCGCGACGCGCAGATTGTCCGCCACCGTCCCCGGGAACATCACCGGCGTCTGGAAGACGAAGCCGACCCGCCGCCGCAGCTCCCGCACCGGGTAGCTCGGGATCGGCCGCCCGTGGAAGTAAACCTCGCCCGCGATCGGATCGTCCAGCCGGTTCAGCAGCCGCAGCAGCGACGTCTTCCCCGCCCCCGACGGCCCGACCAGCGCCGTCA
>JADGGV010000194.1 GCA_019689775.1 Gemmatimonadota bacterium | reverse complement strand
TCCGGGGAGCGGCTGCGCCGGGCGGTCGCGCTGATCCGCTCGTCGCCGATGAAGGACCGGATCCGCGTGCTGGCGGGCATCGACTTCCGGAACGTCGGGCCGGGGTGGGCCGAGCGCGCGGTGAAGCAGCTCGAGGCGGACGTCGCCGCGGGCGCGGTCGGCGTGGGCGAGGTCTCGAAGAGCCTCGGCCTGTCGATCCGCAAGGCCGACGGCTCGCGGCTGCGCATCGACGATCCGGAGCTGGACCCGATCTGGGACGCGTGCGCCCGCCTCGGCATCCCGGTCTTCATCCACACCGCGGACCCGCAGGAGTTCTTCGAGCCGCTCGACTACACGAACGAGCGCTGGCTCGAGCTCGCGCTCTTCCCGAACCGGCGCTACCCGCAGGACCGCTTCCCCAGCTTCGAGGAGCTGATGACGGAGCGCGACAACCTGTTCCGCCGGCACCCGAAGACGACGTTCGTCGCGGCGCACATGGGGTGGCACGCGAACGACCTCGGCCGCCTCGCGAAGCTGCTCGAGCTGCCGAACGTCTACACCGAGGTCGGCGCCGTGCTCTACGACATCGGCCGGCAGCCCCGCGCCGCGCACGACTTCTTCGTCCGCTACCAGGACCGCATCCTGTTCGGGAAGGACTCCTTCCAGCCGGAGGAGTACCCGTACTACTGGCGCGTCTTCGAGACGCGCGACGAGTACTTCGACTACTACCGCCCCTACCACGCGTTCTGGAAGCTGTACGGCATCGATCTCCCCGACGCCGTCCTCCGCAAGGTGTACTACGCGAACGCGCTCCGGATCACCGCGGGCCTGCCGCAGACGGGCTGGCCGAGCGGAGCGTCGAAGGCGAGCGGCGGAGGGAGCGCGCCGTGACCCCGCCCGCGGCGGAGGCCATCGCCGTGCGGCGGCTCGCGGCGCACGAAGCCGCCGAGCGCGTCGCGGAGCTGGCCGCGATCCTCCTCGACTGCGTCGAGGGCGGCGCGTCCGTCGGCTTCATGGCGCCGCTCTCCCGTGAGAAGGCCGAGGCGTTCTGGCGGCGCGTCGCGGATGGCGTCGCGGCGGGCGAGCGCGCGCTCCTGGCGGCGGAGGAGCAGCCGGGCGGCGCGCTCATCGGGACCGCGCAGCTCCTGCTCGCACTCCCGGAGAATCAGCCGCACCGGGCCGACGTGGCGAAGGTGCTGGTCCGCCGGTCCGCCCGCCGCCGGGGCGTCGGCGCCGGGCTCCTGCGCGCCGTGGAGGCGGTCGCGCGGGCGGAGGGCCGGACCCTCCTCGTGCTCGACACGGTGACCGGGAGCGCCGCCGAGCGCCTCTACGCGCGTCTCGGCTGGATCCGCGTCGGCGTCGTGCCGGGGTATGCCCTCTGGCCGGACGGGCGGCCCTGCGACACGACGTTCTTCTACAAGACGCTGCCCGGCTCCTGAGACGGCCGGCGGCCACCGCCGGCCGGCTGCGCCTGGCGGAGCAGCTCGAGCGGGACGAAGTCGACCTCCAGCCCAGCCTCCATCCCCCGGTGCGGCTCGGCGAAGACCGCCCGGAGCTTTACCTCGGCGCGGCGCCGCTTCGGCTCAATGGCGACGTCGAGCCCTCGACCCGCCGCGAGGACCGCGAGCGCCGCGGCGGGGAAGCACAGCCACCCGTCGGGCTGGTTGCGGCGGCTCCGCTTCGCGAGCGCCGCGTGCCGCTCGAGGACCTCGGCGAGCGCGCCGGCGAGCGCCGTGGCGTCCCGGTCGAGGATCGCCCGGCAGGCCGCGTCGGTCCCCGGATAGAAGCCGTCCCGCTCGGCCGCCGCGTCGCCCGCGCGGAGCAGCTCGGCCGCGGCGGCGCGGGCCGCGTCGTCGTCGCCCAGGACGAGCGCGGCCAGCGCGCGGGCGAAATGCTCCTGGGTCCAGATCTTCCCCCGCCGCTCCGCGGGCGGGGCGAGCCGCTGCGCGGCTTCCCGCGGCAACTCGCGCTCACCCGAGAGGAGGGCCGCCGCGAGCGCGTGCAGGCGCGGCTCGGGTGGCAGCCCGTCCGGCCGGCCGGCGTCCGCGGCGAGGAGGGAGCGGGCGGCGTCGCCGAAGGCGGCCCGGGCGTCGTCGCCGCGGCGGAGCAGCAGCGAGCAGACGGCGACGTCGAGCAGGTCGGAGCCGCTCGTGAGGTGCGCGAGGGCGTGCCGCTCGGGCGGGATCTGGCCCAGCGCGGCGCGCGCCTTCTCCGCGCGGTCCCGGTGCGCCGCGATCCGCGCCTCGAGCTCGGCGCGCGCCAGCTCGGGGTCCCGCGCCGTCTTCGGCCGGGGCGTCGACACACCCGGGTGCAGGTACTTGAACGCCTGGAGCTTGGGCGGGACCTGCGTCGCCACGGGCGCGAACAGGCGCAACCCCCGCAGCATGGCGTCGCCCGCCGCGCGCGCCGCCGGGTCGTTCCCGCCGCAGGCGACGCTGAAGATCACCCCGTTCGCCTGGAAGATCATGTTGCGCGACGACGCGCTCCGGCTCTCGAACGCCTCGCCGAACGGCAGCGCGACGCGCTCGGGGAAGCGGCGCTGGCGCGCCAGCTCGTCCTCGAAGTACAGCGCCATCGCGCGGTAGTCGCGCGCGTAGACGTGCACGTTCAGGTAGCCATCGCCGGCGTCGCGGCGGAAGACGAAGCGCGCCGAGCCGCCCGAGGCCGCAGCCTCGTGGAGGCGCCACCCCGGTGCCAGCGTGAGCGAGAAGCCAAAGAAGGGGACCGCGAACTCGCCGTCGACGAGCGTGTGGAGATCGGTCATGGCGGTACGGAGACGGAGGCTCGCTGGGGCGCGGCTCCGGGCGGCCCGCGCCCGGCGCGCCGCAGAGGGATCGGCGGGCAAAATCAATAACGGCGGCCGGACGTGACGGCAACGGAGCGACCGTGCTCCGCCGATTCATGATCCGTTGCCGCCACGTGCGCGGGCGTCCCGTTTCCGCTGGCGATTCCGGTCATGGAACCCCCGTTGCCGGCGCGTGCGCGGGCGTCCCCCGACGCACCGGCCGGCCGATCCGGCGGCGCGCCTGGCATCGTCGCTCGAGATGGGACCTTGGTCCGATTCCAGCCGATCCGGGCCCGGCCAAGTATCCGGGCGAGGTGGCATCGATCGGCGGTCTGCGACGGCGAATGACCTTCCGGCGAAACACGGTCGCCGCCCCCGACCCCGCGCGGGGCCGGCGGCGTGAGCGACCCCCCGGCTTGTACGCGATCATCGCGCTCCTGCTCACCAACGCCACGTTGATTGCGCTGGACGTGTCGCGTTCCTACGCCGCCCTCGGCATCGGCCTCGGCTTGCCGCGTCCGGTGCTGCCCGGGATCAGCGACGCGGACGTCGACCGCGTCGTGCGGCTCCTCACCGCCGGCGGCTTCCTGGTCGTGGCCGTCGGGATCTGGACGCTCCGCCGCTGGGCGTGGGTCGCGCTGATGATCACGGTCGGCCTGGGCCTCGGCGAAGGCCTGTTCCGGTACGCGCGCGGCGAGCCGCGCTACGTGACCATGCTGATCAACGTGCTGATCGTGTTCTACCTCAATCAGCGCAGCGTCCAGCGCCTGTTCCGGCACGATCCCGCGGCACGGACGCCGGCATGAGCGACCTGGAGTTGCTCCGCCGGCATGAGCCGCTCGTTCGGTTCACGGCCGGGGAGCTGTTCTTCCCCTGCGCGGTCGACGAGTACGTGAAGGCGTGCAGCCTCTGGCAACGGGACCCTCGGGGGAGGGCGCGGTGCGTGGTGGCGCGCGGCGGGCTCGACCTCGACCGGCTCGCCGCCGAGGGCGACATCGCCGACGGGCGCGCACTCAGCCTGCGCTTCGTGGAGCGGCCGCTCTCGGCGCTCGAGTACCAGCAATGGCGGCGGCGCCCGCAACGGGTGCGCTTCCATGCGCCTGGGCGGCTGGCGCGCGTGCCGCCCTGGTCGCGCCTGGTGGACTCGGCGTTCGACCTATCGCTGCTGATCCGGGGCCGGGTGCCCGGGGGCACGGCGGCCGCCGCGGAGGTCGGGTATCGCGAGCTGCTGACCCGGGACGATCGCCGGGCCTACTACGGGCGCGTCGTCCGGGCGGGCGGCTGGACCGTGCTCCACTACCTGTTCTTCTACGTGATGAACGATTGGCGATCCACGTTCCACGGCGCGAACGACCACGAGGCGGACTGGGAGCAGATCTTCGTCTACCTCTACGAGACGGACGACGGCCGCCAGGAGCCGCGGTGGGTGGCCTTCGCCTCGCACGATTACCACGGCGACGACCTGCGCCGCCGCTGGGACGACCCCTCGCTGGGCAAGGACGGGGCGCACCCCGTGGTCTTCGCGGCGGCCGGGTCGCATGCGAGCTACTTCGAGCGCGGCGAGTACGTGATGGGCATCGAGCCGCGCGTCCTCCGACCCGTCAAACGCCTCGCCGGCACGGTGCGGCGCGTCTGGGCGGAGCGGCTGGGGCAGGGTGGATCCGACGCCGCCGATCGGACCATCGGCGCGTTGATCGACGTCCCCTTCGTGGACTACGCCCGGGGCGACGGCGTCGCCATCGGGCCGGGCGGACACCGGGATTGGACGCCGATCCTGATCACCGACGACGTTCCGTGGGTGGACCGATACCGCGGGTTGTGGGGGCTGGACACGCAGGACCCGTTCGGCGGCGAGCGCGCCCCGGCGGGCCCGAAGTACAATCGCGACGGATCCGTTCGCCTCTCCTGGTACGATCCCCTCGGCTTTGCGGGGCTGAACAAGGTGTTGCCGCCACCGCGGCTCGCGCCCGCGCTCGAGCGGCGGCGGGACCGGCTCGCGGTCGAGCTCGAGCGGCTCGACGGCCGCATCGCCGAAAGACGGCGAGACGTCCAGGCGCTGGCGCTCGACGAGGCGGCGCTCCGCGCGAACGGCGCCCTCGACCCGGTACACCGGGAGACGGCCGCCGAGCTGAGCGCGGCCGCCGCCGAGTTGGGCGCGCTGACCGCCCGGCGCGACCGCATGGCGCAGACGCGGGAGGCGGTGGAGCGGTACGCGGCGCGTGTCCGGGCCGGCGTGCTGGACCCACCGGCCGCGCACCTCCGTCGCGTGCACCGCCCGGACCCGACCCCGCCGCCCCGCCGCGTGCTCCAGGTGTGGGCCGCGCTGAGCGGCGGGATCACCCTGCTCGCGGTCCTGCTGCTGCTCGTCCTGGGCCCCCGGTCCTGGTGGTTCTGGGCGTTGGTGTTCGGGCTCGTCTTCGCGACCGTGGAGGCCGCGGCCGAAGGCCGGCTCATCAACTTCCTGCTCAGCGTCGCGGTCGTCCTCGCCGTGATCTCGGCGGTGATCCTGGCGTGGGAGTTCTGGTGGTGGCTCGTCGTGGCGGCCCTCGGCGTCGCGACCGTCGTCATGATCCGCGACAATCTCCGGGAGTTGGCCGGCCGCCGCTGACGACGTCGCCCGCGGCGAGCGTGGCGCCGACGGCGTCGCGGAACTCGATGCGCCTCCGTGCGCGCCTCCCCCTTGCATCCGTCTCCCCCGACGGAGAGCATTCAGGGGTCCGCCTCACCCACGCCTACCGGGAGCGCTCCGACGATGGAAACGAACGCCGCCTACCTGCTGCTCGTCCGCGATACGACGCCCGAGGTGTACGCGACGATGACGGCCGACGAGACCCGGCGCTGCCTCGACCGGTGGAACGCCTGGGTCGACGAGATGGCCGCCACGGGGAAGCTGAAGGACGGGCGCCCGCTCGCCGAGCGCGTGCGCATCGTGGCGGGCGCGCGCGGCGAGAGGGTCACCGACGGGCCGTTCGCGGAGGCGAAGGAGCTGGTCGGCGGCTACTTCCTGCTGGAAGGCCTCACGCTCGACGAGGCGACCGCGATCGCGCAGCGCTGCCCGCTCCTGCCATACGGCATGACGGTCGAGGTGCGGCCAGTCGCCGCCGTGTGCCACCTCGCGACGGCGCTCGGCTGGGAGACGATGCGCGGGCCGGCCACGGCGGGGTGAGCGGCCGCGCATCCCTCGATGTTGGATCCGCCGCGCCCCCTACCCCCCCACGATCGCGCCGATGACCATGAACGGCTCGGCGCCGGTGGCGACCGGCTCCGGGAGCGGTGCGTCCGGGCTCTCGTGCGAGATGTCCTCCCTGCACGCGAAGAAGCGCACGAAGTCGCGGCGGCGGTGCGTGACGTGGTCGCGGATGGCGCCGCGCAGCACGGGGTAGCGCGCCTCGAGCGCGTCGAGGACCGTGCGCGTCGTGACGGGTCCGTTCACCTCGACCTCGACCTCGGGGCCGACGCGCGCGAGCGTGCGCAGGTGGACGGGGAGCGCGACGCGGATCATGGCAGCGTCTGCACCTCGACCGAGAGCACGGCCGGCAGGTCGCGCACGATGGCGGTCCAGCTATCGCCCTCGTCGGCGGAGGCGTAGACCTGGCCGCCGGTCGTGCCGAAGTAGATGCCGCAACGGTCGAGCGAGTCGACGGCCATCGCGTCGCGCAGCACGTTGACGTAGCAGTTGCGCTGCGGCAGCCCGTTGGTGAGCCCCTCCCACTCGCCGCCGCCGGTGCGGCTGCGGTAGACGCGGAGCTGGCCGTCGAGCGGGTAGTGCTCGGAGTCGCTCTTGATCGGCACGACGTAGACGGTCTCCGGCTCCCACGCGTGCACGTCGATGCAGAAGCCGAAGTCGGTCGGCAGGTTGCCGCTCACCTCGCGCCAGCTCTCGCCCGCATCGTCGCTGCGCATCACGTCCCAGTGCTTCTGCATGAACAGGACGTCCGGCCGCTCGCGGTGCAGCGCGATGCGGTGGACGCAGTGGCCGATTTCGGCCTCCGGGTCCGGGATGTACTCGGAGCGCAGCCCGCGGTTGATCGGCTTCCACGTCGCGCCGGCGTCGTCGGTGCGGAACGCGCCCGCGGCCGAGATGGCGACGAAGATGCGGTCCGGGTTGACCGGGTCGAGCAGGATCGTGTGCAGGCACAGCCCGCCGGCGCCCGGGTGCCAGCCCGGGCCGGTGCGGTGGCGGCGCAGCCCGGACAGCTCGTGCCAGCTCTTGCCGCCGTCGGTCGTGCGGAATAGCGCCGCGTCCTCGACGCCGGCGTAGACGGTGTCGGGATCCGTCGGCGACGGCTCGAGGTGCCAGACCCGCTTGAACTCCCACGGGTGCGGCGTGCCGTCGTACCACTGGTGCGTGCCGGGGACGCCGTCGTACGTGAACTCGTTGCCGACCGGATTCCAGGTGCGGCCGCCGTCGTCGGAGCGCTGGATCACCTGCCCGAACCAGCCGCTCGACTGCGAGGCGTAGATGCGGTCCGGATCGGCCGGCGACCCCTTGATGTGGTAGATCTCCCACCCCCCGAAGTGCGGCCCGTCCACGTCCCAGCGCTCGCGCTTCTCGTCCGAGGTCAGGATGAACGCACCCTTTCGGGTGCCGACGAGGACCCGTACACCGGCCATGCACACCTCCTACGGCAGAGGGGAAGATGGGGCCGGGCAGGGCCGGCCAGGGGGACGCGGTCTGGG
>JADGGV010000193.1 GCA_019689775.1 Gemmatimonadota bacterium | reverse complement strand
GGGGGGGGGGGGGGCGCCGCGGGCCGGCGCGCCGCCGGGCGGCCGCCCGACGGCGGCCACGGCCGGCGCGCCGGCCATGCCCTGGGGCGCGCCCTCGATCGAAGCGAGGAGCGCCCGCTCGAGCCGGCCCGTGCTCGCGCAGACCCGGGCCGGGTTCGTGCCGGTCGCATCCCGCGCCGTTCCGGCCACGACGATGCGCGCATCGGTGCTGTCCGAGCCGAGCGGGCGTAGCGTGGTCAGCACCGTCATCGTCACGAGGAACCGGTCGGCGGCCGGGAGCGCGCCGGCCACGATGCCGCAGTCGAGGTACGCCGACACCTGCGTCGAGCCGAGGGCGCCGCGGACCTCGAGGTCGATCGCCCCGGCCTGAAGCCCGTCGGCGTCGAGGAGCGTGACCGGGATCCCGGCGGCGGCGTAGGCGCCGGGGATCGCGGCCCAGGCCGCCGCAGCCGCACGGGCGAGCGTCCGCGTGCGCGGCGGCGTTCGCGGCGAGAGCGGCACATGGTAAACGCTGCCGGGGCCGGTGACGATGATCTCGCCAGGCGCAGCGCCGGGCTCCGGGCCACGCGGCCGGCCGGCCCCGGCGCATGCGGACACGGTCGCCATGAGAAGCGCCACGACGGCCGAGCGACGGTGCGGATGCGACATGGTCCTTTTGGACGGGTGGGCGACGAGGGGTCGCCGCAATCTAAGCCGCGCGGCGAAAGCGACGGAAGCGCGGCGTGACCGCGGGCGAGATGACGACGGTTGGCGTGACCGCGTGCGGCAGGGCCGCGTACGACCGGGCCCGGCGCCGGCGGCCCGCGACGCCGGACCGACGATGCCGGGGCGAGCGCGCCGCCGCGCCGGATGAGGCCGGGGACGCGCTCCGGCCCCACCCGGCACGGCCGACTCACCCCAGGCGAGCGGTGGTCACTTCTTGAAGTTCGGGTTGTTGTCCGTCTCCGCCGCCGACAGCGGGATGCACGTCTGGTCGCGGATCGGGTCGTACCCCGGCTTGTGGTACGGCGCCCCGGGCTGCGGCACGTACTTCACGTTGTTCGGCGCGCGCCGGAAGTCGCCCATGTGGACGTTCTCCAGGTAGAACTCCCGCGCCTTCTGGTCGAGCAGCTCCGTGAGCACGCTGTTCTCGTCCGTCGGGCCGCTGTAGGGGGCGAGCCCGGCCTTGGCGCGCTCGCGGTCGATCAGCGCCAGTGCGGCCGCGCCGCCCTTCGCCTCCGCCGAGATGTACTCCGCCTCGATCTTCGAGGCGAACCGCATCGGCGCGGCGTAGGACGTCCACTTCGCCTCCGTGTAGAACGGCGTGAGGCCGTCCTGCGGCACGAGCGCCGGGCTCGGCGGGTTGTACGGCACGCGCGGATCGTTCAGCTCGCGGTACGCCGGCGCGACGGCGATCGAGCCGCGCTGCAACGTGAACTGCCAGATGCGGTTCCCGAGGCGCGTGCGGTTGTTCAGGTCGTCGACGTACGGGAAGCTCATCGTGAAGCCGTCCGGCACCTGATCCGCATCGGCGGCGGCCTGCGTCTTCCGCCCCGCGTCGAGGTGCGCGCGGGCGCGGCCAACCAGCGCGGCGTTGGCGATGCCCTGCGCCTCCGCCTTCGCCGCGCCGCTCAGCTTCGCCGCGGCGCCCGTCCCCGCCGTGATCGCCTTCGTGAAGCGGGCCACCGCCGAATCCAGCATCATCGCCGGGGTGAGCGGCGGACCGCCATCGATGGCGCCCTGGCAGAAGGCCTCGGCCATCCAGACGAACGAGTAGCCGGCCACGAGCGCGGCGCGCGCCACGTCGAGGCTGGAGTCCTCGTTCGGGTTGCCGGCCATGATCTTCAGCACCTTGTCGCCCGAGGCGCGCGCCACGGAGATCGGCGTCCAGACGTCCGTGTTCAGCGAGCCGTTGCGGTCGGAGACGTCGCGCCGCCCGAACTCGTTGCGCGTCGGGAAGGTCTCCGCCACCAGCGCCTCGCCGCTGAACCACCCGGTGTACATCGCCAGCCAACCGTAGGCGACGGCGAGGTTCTGGAACGCGGAGCGCGAGAACGCCTCGATCGCCGCCGCATCGTTCGGGTCCACCGTGCCGGCGTCGACGACCCCCGGGTTCTCGACCTCGAGGTAGTCGTTGCACCCCGCCCCGGCGAGCACCGCCACGGCGAGCGTGCCGACCCCGATCGTCTTGAGGATCTGCTTTCGCATGGGACTCATCCCTCAGAACTGGAAGTTGAGCCGGGCGATGAACTGGCGAGTCTGGGGCACCGTGAGGAAGTCCTCACGCGAGAAGTTCGCGGTCGCGTCCGAGACGACCTCGGGATCCGCGCCCTCGTACTTCGTCCACAGCGCCAGGTTGCGGGCGCCGAGCGTGAGCGAGGCGCTCTGCGCGCCGGCCCGCTGCGCGAGCGACGCCGGCAGGTTCAGCGTCATCGACAGCTCGCGGAAGCGGAGGAAATCGCCCGGCTGGATGTAGGCCTCGGTCACGTCGTTCACCGTGGCGCCGGTGCCGTTCTCGCGGACGAACGTGGGCACGCCGGGGAGGCTGCTGCCGAAGCGGCGCAGCCGCTCGATCTTCTGCGCGTCCGTCAGCGTGGAGTAATCCACCTCGCGCAGCGTCTGCCGGCGCTCGCCGTTCGAGAACTGCCGCTCCCGGAACTGGTCCGTGTTGTTGTAGACGCTGAAGCCCGTCTTCCAGTCGAACTGGGCGTAGAAGCGGATCTTCTGGAAGAGCGTGAGGTTCGTGCCCGCGTTCCCCTCGAACGTTGGCCACAGGTTGCCGACGTGCTCGATGGTGTCGGACACGATCACCTTTTCGTTCGCGACGTCGATCGAGCGGATCTTGAGCGAGTGGAACGCGCCCGCCTGGTCGCCCTCGCGGAAGCGGTAGAGCGTGCCGAACGCGGGGACGTCGCCCATGTCCAGGATCTCGTTATGCAGCGTGTTGACGCCGATGCGGAAGTCCCAGCCGACGTTGCGCGAGGAGATCGGCGTGGCGTGGAACGCGGCCTCGATCCCCTCGTTGATCACGCGCCCGATGTTGACGTACGGGTTCTGCGCCGTGCCGCCGCTCTGGTCGACGTAGCCGAGCGAGGGCGGCAGCGGCTTCCGCAGCAGCAGGTCCTTCGACAGCTTGTGGAAGTAGGTCACCTCGAAGCCGACGCGGTCGTTGAACAGCCCGGCGTCGAGGCCGCCCTCGAACTCCTCACCGCGCTCCGGCTTCAGGTTCGGGTTCCCCGGGTTGAGGGGGACGACGCCGGCCCCGGTCGCGGCGCCGATCGCGTACGGCGCCGGATCGTACGTCTCGAGCGAGGCGCCCGGCGTGGGCGAACGGCCCGACGTGCCGTACGAGCCGCGCAGCCGCAGCGTGCTGACGAAGCCGAAGCGGTCACGGAACGCGGGCTCGTCGGAGAGCACGTAGGAGAAGCCGATCTTCGGCAGGAAGAACGGGTCGACCTTCGAGCCAAACGCCGAGTTCTGGTCGACGCGGAAGCCGACCTGGACGAACAGGCGGTTCTTGAAGCCGATCTGCTCCTGCGCGAGCAGGCCGATCGAGCGCTGCTGGCTGAAGCTCTGGTAGGCGCTGCGCGAGGAGGCGGCCGAGATCACGTGCGCCGCGTTCGTCACCAGCCCGAGCCCCGAGCCGCCGAGGACGTCCGTGCGCGTGTCGTTGAGCTGCGCGCCGAACGACAGGTCCGACGTCCACGTCTCGCCTTCGCCGAACGTCGTGCGGACGTTGCCCTGGTAGTCGATGGTGTAGATGTCGTAGTGGTTCCGGTCCTCGGTGATGTTGCCGGTGTTGTTCTCCGCCGAGTACCAGCCGTTCGCGTTCTTCGGGTAGAGCTTCGCCGCCTCCCCGCGCGAGAGGTCCGCGCCCACCGTTAGCCGGTTCGTGAACCAGTGCACCGGCGTGTAGTTCAACGTGAACGTCGGCGTCGCGCGCACGCTCGTGATCTGGTTCGAGATGCTCGAGATCGCCTTGACGTTCCGGTTCGGCGCGTACCAGCCGTTGTTGCGCCCCACCTGGCTCGCGAGATCGTCGTCTACGCGCGTCAGCGGGCTCCCCAGCAGCGCGCCGCCCAGGAAGCCGTAGATGTTGTTGTCGTTGTCCGGGAGCGTGTTGACGGTGCGGATCAGCCCGAAGCCCGCGTTCATCGTCAGCTTCGGGTCCGGCGACCAGTTGAAGTTGATCCGCCCGGAGCGACGGTCGAGGCCGTTGTTCGGCAGCGTCCCGTCCTCCTTGTCGTAGTTGAACGACGCGTAGTAGCCGTACTGCTCGCCGCCACCCCGGCCGCTCCAGCCGAGCTTCTTGGCGTTCCCCGTGCGGAACGCGCCCTCCCGCACCAGCGGATTGTCCTGCACCAGCGTGCCGACCGCTTGCCCGCGGCAGAGCGGATTCGTGCTCGTCGGCGCGACCAGCGCCGCCGTGCAGCGCCCGAAGTTCGACGGCGGGTCCCAGTTCTGGTCGATCGAGTTGTACTCCAGGCTGATGTTCTGGCTGAAGCGACCGGAGCCCGGCCGCCCCTTCTTCGTGATGATCTGGATCACGCCCGCCGACGCATCCGCGCCGTAGAGCGTCGCCGCCGCCGGGCCCTTGACGATCTCGATGCTCTCGATGTCCTCCGGATCGATGTCGAACAGCCGGCTCGACGCCTGACCGCCCGTGAAGAACGGCTGCCGGCTACGGCTGTCCGTCAGCACCCCGTCGATGTACACCAGCGGCTGGTTCGACAGCGACAGCGACGCCGGCCCACGGATCCGGATCTGCTGCGTCGTCCCCGACGAGCCCGACGACGCCGTCACCGACACACCCGGCACCCGCGACTGGAGGATCTCCGTCACGCTCGTCACGGGCGCGTTCCGCGTCAGATCCGCCGTGTTGATGCTCGCGATCACCGCCGGCTGCGCCTTGCGCTGCTGGCTCCCGATCGCCGTTCCCGTGACCAGCAACTGCTCCAGCGCGACCGCCTCGTCCGCCATCACCACGTCGTGCTGCACCACGCCCGGCGTCAGCGTCACGCTCTCCTCGACCGGCCGGTAGCCGATCGAGCTGACGCGCAGCGTCGTCTGCCCCGTCGCCTTCTCCGCCGGCACGACGATCCGGTAGACGCCCGACGCGTTGGTGATGGTCGAGAGGTTCAACTCGGGGAGGGACACGAACGCGCCCGGAATCGACACCTGACTCCGGCTTCGCACGGTCCCCGTGATGGTGGCGCCCTGCTGCGCCCCCGCCGTCGCGGGTAGCAGCAGGAGCAGAGCGCCGGACAACAAGCGCAGACGGCGAGTCATTGCGGCTCCTTTGTGAGAGCGTGGGAGCGAGTGCGGCCGCAAACCGCACGACCCCAAACACCGCCCGCGACGCGGCCACCTCGCCGCGGCGGACGTGAAACGACGCGCCGGCGGGAGTCACCCGGGCTCCCGCCCTCACGGATCCCCGCGCCGGCACCCCGCCGGCCCGGGGTCCGGGCGAGGCCTGACCCGCGCCTCGCCCAAGCTCGCTTTTACTGCGAATGCGTCCGATGGCCCGACGGCTGCGGCCGGCCGCGCGGTGGCCGGCCCGGCGCACCACGGCGCCGGCCTCGGGCCGAGGAATGGCGGCGCGCCCACCCGGGCGCGCGTGCGTTCACGCGTTCGGCGACCCGCTCCTCCCGTGCGCGGCCTCACGCTCGGGCGAAACGACCGATGATGGGCGGGTTCGCGGCACGAATTGGCCAGTACTGAGACATTGGTGGCCACACGGGACCGGTGTGGATCGCTCCGTCGTCCGCCGGACCCGCGGCTGCAACGCGGGCGTCGTGGACGCCGCCGCACGTCCCCGCGCCGAACCGTGCAGGGGCGGCGGGGGGCGTTGGCGGCGGAACGAGCGTTCGATCACCGGCCCGGAGGCGGCCGGGCAACACCGACGGGCGCCGGCTGCACGGCGCGCATCGGGATCAGCCGCCGACGAAACGGAGTCGAGCGGCGTCCGGGGCCGCGGGCGCGATCAGGACGGCATCGCGCGGCGGCGCGGCCGGCACGGGTCCGGCCGGGCGCAGGCGGTCGGCGCCGGCGGCGGGCTCCCGATGCGGAGCCGGCGCGGTCTCGGTCGCGGGGCCGCCATGGTACATCGCCATCACGAGATTCGCGAGCAGGCGCTTGGCCCGGTTCGGATCGGCGTACGACAGGATCACGACTGCCTCCAGCCCTCGCCGTGCTGCATTGCGGCGAGGCGAATCATCCCACCCCGGGGCCGGGTCGGCGCTCGGCTGCGCGGCGACATCCGGGCAGCGGGGGACCGCCGGCGCCAGGAGCCGACCGTGCGGCGGTCGGCCGACCCGTGCGGTACGGATGATGAACGCCCGAGCGCACCGAATTCGGACGCCCCCCTGCGCGCGGCTCCGCCCGGGGCGTGGGCGGGCGACGTCGCCGTCCGCGGGGGCTGCGCGGGCCGCGCTCAGGTGGCCGGGCGGCGCCGGTCGGGCTCGGCGGCGGCGCGGGCGAGCGCGGCCGCGCCGCGGGCGCCGTCGACCGGGCGCTCCATGACCGCGGTGGCGAACGGGAGGCGGCCCAGCTCGGCGCGGAGCCGCTCGCGGAGCGGCCCGCCGGGCTTGACGAGGCCGCCGGAGAACGCGATGGCCGCGGGTCCCGGCCAGGGGCCGAGCCGCTCGTGCAGCGATCGGATGTGGAGCGCGAGCTCGGTGGTCGCACGGTCGAGAATCCCCGAGGCGACCGGGTCGTTCCCGGCGGCGTCGAAGACGAGCGGCGCGAGGGCGCCGATGTCGGCCTTGGTGGCGGCGGCGGCCCAGGAGACGAGCCCGCGGACGACGTCGACGCCGGTGGCGCGGAGCACGGCGGCCGTGAGCGCGGTCGGCGGATCGCGGCCGTCGTCGGCGCGGACGACGGCGCGGAGTGCGGCCAGGCCGATGGCGTAGCCGCTCCCCTCGTCGCCGAGGAGCCACCCCCAGCCGCCGGCGCGATCGGTGCGGCCGTCGGGCGCGCGCCCCCAGGCGATCGAGCCCGTGCCGGCGATGAGGAGGATGCCGGGTCCGTCGCCGAACGCGTCCTGGAGCGCGCACTCGGCGTCGGTGGTGACGACGACGCGATCGGCGAGGTCGAAGCCGGCGAGCGCGCGCTCGAGCTGGGTGCGCTCGGGCTCCCGCCCGGCGCCCGTGATGGCGCAGCAGAGCACGGCGGCGCGCCCGCCTTCGGCGCCGGCCCGCGCGAGCGCGCGGCGCGCGATGGCCGCGACGATGCCGGCGGAGAGGGCGGGCTCCATGATCTGGACGATCGCGGTCTCGCCCTCGACGCGGGCGCGCGCGACGCCGGCCGCGTCGGTGACGAGGGCGGTGGTGCGCGTGGCGCCGCCGTCGATGCCGAGGAAGAGCGTCACGGCGTCAGTCGCGGCCGGGGAGCGGGGCGGGCGGGCCGAAGCGGCTGAGCATCCAGCCGACGGCGAGCGTGATCGCCGAGCCGACGAGCGAGAACCACAGCGTGTCGAT
>JADGGV010000192.1 GCA_019689775.1 Gemmatimonadota bacterium | reverse complement strand
TAGCCGCGGCCGCTCGACGCGCGCTCCCCGCACGCACCACGCACGACGGCTGGACGGGCCCGCGCCCGTCCAGCCGTCGCGTCCTTCGACGACCGGCGCGTCACCGGGCCGGCGGCTCCGCGAACCTCCGCGGCGTGGCGCCGCGTCGTCGCGCGCCGGCGCCCGACGCTGTGCCCCCGCCCTACTGCCGGCACACCCCGTTCGGATCCGGCTTCGGCTTGTCCACCACCGGACGGTGGTCGAGGTTCGCCACCGTCATGGCGACGTCGTGGACGAGCATCGCCACGCGCGCCAAGTGGTCGTAATCGATGTACTGCGGCTCGTCCGTGACCTGGTGGTAGTCCTTGTGCAGCCCCGTCGTGAAGAACGTGATCGGGATGCCGTAGCGGGCGTAGTTGTAGTGGTCGCTGCGGCAGTAGATGTTCTCGGGGTGCCCGTTCGCGTCGAACTGGTAGTCGAACGTGAATGGTCGCGGCTGCCTCTTGTTGACGGCCTCGACGAGGTCGCCCAGCTCGGTCGAGAGCCGGCGCGAGCCGACGAGCTGGAGGTAGGCGGGGCCGCCGCCCGGGATATCGTCGGCGCCGCCGCGCCCGACCATGTCCATGTTGAGCTGCGCCACGATGGAGTCGCGCGGCACGGTCGGATGGTCCGTGAACCAGCGCGAGCCGAGCAGCCCCAGCTCCTCGCCCGTGTGCCAGACGAACAGGATCGACCGCTTCGGCTTCGGCGTCTGCTTCGCGAACGCCTCGGCCAGCTCGAGCACGGCGACGGAGCCGGAGCCGTCGTCGTCGGCGCCGTTGCTGATCGAGTCGAGCCGCGCCGGCCGGAGCTTGCGCAGGCTGTCGACGTTCACGTGGATCGAGGCGAGGTCCTGCGCGGAGAGGCGGCGGCCGTCCTCGAGCCGCGCGCGCAGCCGCTCCACCTCGGCGTTGAACGCGCGCAGCGAGTCGTGGTCGACCGGCGTGGCGCGGATGCCGACGTGGTCGCTGTGCGCGCCGATGGCGACGTACTCGTGCTTGAGCGTCGGGTCGCTCCCCGGGAGGATGGCGACGACGTTGCGCGCCGGCGCGGTGCGCTCCTCGTAGACGAGCCGGCCGCCGAGCGTCTTGCCGGGTGCGCCCGGCGTGGCATCCTCGGGCGCCGCCCCGAGCAGGACCCGCGCGGCGCGGGGCGTGACCAGCAGGACCGCGGGCACCGGGCGGGCGCGCGTGTCGCGCATGGTGATCGTCGGCGTGCGCAGATAGTCGAGCGCGGCGCCGCTCGGCAGCTCGGGCACGATGACGGCGACGGCGGCCGCGGCCGCGAGCGGGCTCGGCGGCGCGATGCGCAGCCGCGGGATCCCGCCCGTGAGGCCTTGCCCCGAGACGACGACGACCTTCCCGCGCACGACGTCCTCGGGCAGCGGGTCCCCGCCGAGCGCGCCGCCGTAGACGACCTGCGCGCCCTCGAGCGAACCCGGCACGCCGCGCACCGGAAGCGGCGCGTAGTCCTGCCAGAGCACGAGCGGCGTGCCGTCGACCGACAGGTTCGAGGTCGCGGCCACGCTCCGCTTCACCAGCGGCACGTCCTGGAAGAACGTGCCGTTGTCGCCCGCGGGGACCAGGCCGAGCTTCTTCAGCTCCGCGGCGATGTACGCCGTGCCCTTCATTCCGCCCTCTTCGCCCGCACGCCGCCCCTGCATCGAATCGTCCGCCAGGATGTAGAGGCGGGTCATCAGGTCGGCCGCGCTGATCGCGGGGTGCGTCAGCCGGGGGGCGAGCTTTCGCGGCAGCGGCTTCGCGGGCGCCTGCGCCCGCAGCGGCGCCGCCGCGAGGACACCGGCCGCCAGCAGGGCGGCCGCCGTCGACATCGGTCGTCGCGTCATCACGGTATCCCGTCGCTTGGGGTCCCTGAAGTCGTGGGAGTGGGGTCCCAGGGGATCGTGGCAGTCTAGCCAAACCGCGCCCCGCCGGGAAGATCCGCCCGGCGACCCCGCGCGGGCGCTGGTGCGCGGCCGGCGCGCGCCACTACATTCGTCGACTCGGCGGCGCAACGGCAGAGCCGGCCCCGCACGCCGCCGCCAACGCCTTTCCGGAGGTTCGGATGGCCCGCCGCACCACCGCCGGCCGACGCGCCATGCCGCTCGCCGGCCTCCCGCTCCGCCTCGGCCTCGTCGCGCTCGTCGCGGCCTGCGCCGGCACGACGACCCGCACCGCCGCGCCGGCGAACCCCGCGCGCGACTCGCCGCCCGACGCGAGCGTCGACTCCAGCGAGCCGACGCCGGCCGGCGCCGCCGGCGCCGTGCAGCCCGCCACGGCCGCGCCGCACGCCCCCGGCGTGCCGGTCGTCGGGCCGAAGCGGGGCACGCTCCTCGTGGTCGGCGGCGGCCTCCTCGGCAATGAGATCCTGAGCCGCTTCGTGGAGCTGGCCGGCGGACCGGACGCCCGCATCGTGGTGCTCCCCGGCGCGGGCGACGAGGATACGTTCCCCGCGGACTGGAGCGGGTTCCAGCCGCTGTGGCGGGCCGGCGCGCGCAACCTGACGATCGTGCACACGCGCGACCGGCGCGTCGCCGACAGCGAGGAGTTCGTCGCGCCGCTGCGCGAGGCGCGCGGCGTCTGGATCCCGGGCGGCCGGCAGTGGAGGCTGGCCGACGCCTACCTCGGCACGCGCACGCAGCGCGAGATCCAGGCGGTGCTCGAGCGCGGCGGCGTGGTGGGCGGCACCTCCGCCGGCGCGACGATCCTCGGCTCGTACCTCGTCCGCGGCGCGCCCGCCGGCAACACGATCGTCATGTCGCCCGGGCACGAGGAGGGCTTCGGCTTCCTGCGCAACGTCGCCGTTGACCAGCACGTGCTCGTGCGCCACCGCGAGAACGACCTCGCGCTCGTGCTCGCCGCCCACCCGCAGCTCCTCGGCATCGGCCCCGACGAGGGGACCGCGCTCGAGGTCCGCGGCGACACCGCGAGGGTGCTCGGGCGCAGCCGCGTCGTCGTCTACGACGGGCGGGAGCACGTGGTCGGCGAGCAGGAGGCGAAGCCGTACTTCTTCCTCGATCCCGGCGACGTCTACGACCTCGCCGCGCGCCGCCTGATCTCCAAGGCGTCGCACTGACACGACCGGACCGACAACCCCGCGCCCCGGAGGACCGCCGTGCCCGCGATGACCGCCGTGAACGCCTGCGCCTGCGTGCGCCATCCCCGTTTACGTGAACGTGCCCGGGCCCGTTCACGTAGACGGCTCCCGGGTACGCAGGCGCAGGCGTTCACGACACCCCTCCTCGCCCTCCTCGCCGCGCTCGCCCTCCAGGCGGGCCCCGCCCGGGCCCAGCAGGCGGGCGGCATCCCGAGCCCGGAGGCGTACCTCGGCTTCCGCGTCGGCGAGGACCGCAAGCTGGCCGACTGGACGCAGATCACCGGCTACATGGAGAAGCTGGCCGCGAGCCCGCGCGTGCGCCTCGACACGCTCGGCAAGACGACGCTCGGCCGGCCGTTCATCATGCTCACGATCACGAGCCCGGCGAACATGGCCCGGCTCGCCGAGTTCAAGGAGATCCAGCGCAAGCTGGCGGACCCGCGGCTCATCGCCTCGCCCGAGGAGGCCGAGCGCCTCGTCGCCCGGGGGCGCACGGTCGTGCTCATCACCGGCGGCATCCACTCGACCGAGGTCGGCGGCTTCCAGTCGCCGATGATCTTCGCGCACCGCCTGGCGACGTCGGACGCGCCGGAGGTCCGGGAGATCCTCGACAACACGATCGTGCTGCTGATCCCGTCGCTGAACCCGGACGGCAGCCAGATGGTCGTGGACTGGTACCGCAAGACGCTCGGCAAGCCGTGGGAGGGTACGCAGCCGCCGTTCCTCTACCACCACTACGCGGGCCACGACGACAACCGCGACTGGTACGCGTTCCTGCTGCCCGAGACGCGCCTCGTGGTGGAGAAGGCGTACGGCGAGTGGCACCCGCAGATCTCCCACGACATCCACCAGCAGGGTCAGCGCGGCTCACGCTTCTTCCTGCCGCCGTTCATGGACCCGTGGGAGCCGAACGTCGACCCGATCCTGACTGAGGGCGTCAACCAGCTCGGCGCCTACATGGCCTGGCGCCTCGGGCAGGAGGGGAAGAAGGGGATCGTGCTGAACAGCACGTACGACGCCTGGTCGCCCGCCCGCGCGTTCCAGCACTACCACGGCGCCGTCCGCATCCTGAGCGAGACCGCCTCCGCCGACATGGCGACGCCGGTCGCGATCCCGTTCGACTCGCTGACGCAGGGGCGCGGCTTCGACGCCCGCGTGGCAACGTGGAACTTCCCCGACCCCTGGCCCGGCGGCGAGTGGCATCTCTCGGACATCGTCGCCTACCAGGACGCCGGCGCGATGGCGCTGCTCGAGCACGCGGCGAAGCACCGCGAGGCGTGGCTGCGCTCGTTCCTGCGCGTCGGCCAGCGCGCGGTCGCGAAGTGGGACCGCTGGCCGGCCGCGTGGCTGATCCCCGCCGAGCAGCGCGACTCGGCCGCGCTCCAGGAGCTGCTCCGCATCCTGACCACGGCGCAGGTCGAGGTGCGGCGCGCCGGCAAGGCGTTCACCGCCGAGGGGATGAGCTACCCCGCCGGCACGTACGTCGTCCCGATGAACCAGCCGTACGCGTCCTTCGCGCAGGCGGTCCTGGAGCGGCAGGACTACCCGGACCTGCGACTCTACCCCGGCGGCCCGCCGAAGCCGCCGTACGACGTGACCGCGCAGACGCTCCCGCTCCTCCTCGGCGTCGAGGCCATCCAGGCGAAGACGCTCCCGGGACCGGACGCGCTCGCGCTCTCCGCGCCGATCCCGACGCCGGCGGTCGAGCACCGCGCCGCCGGCCTGACGCCCGGCGTCGGCCCGCGCGCGCCGCGCATCGGCATCTACGCGAGCTACGCCCCGTCGATGGACGAGGGGTGGACCCGCCTCGTCCTCGACGAGTACCGCATCCCGTTCACGGTGCTGCACGACGCCGACATCCGCGCCGGCAAGCTGCGCTCGAGGCTCGACGTCGTCATCCTGCCGTCCCAGTCCTCGCGCGCGATCCACGCCGGCCGCCGCGCCGGCACCATCGCGCCCGAGTACACCGGCGGGCTCGGCGAGGAGGGCGCGAAGGCGCTGCGCGACTTCATGCAGGCCGGCGGCACCGTCGTCGCGCTCGAGCAGGCGACGGAGTACGCCATCGAGCACCTCGGCTTCCCCGCCCGCAACGTGACGAAGGGGCTGCCGTCGAAGGACTTCTACATCCCCGGCTCGATCCTGAGCCTCGACCTCGACGGCGCCTCGCCGCACGCCGCCGGCATGCCGACACGCACGATCGCCTGGTTCGGCGGGGAGAGCCTCGCGTTCGAGCCGACGTCGTCGGAGGTGAAGGTGGTCGGCCGCTACGGCAAGACGGAGACGCTGCTGTCGGGGTGGGCGCTCGGGCGCGAGAAGGTGGCCGGGCAGGCGGCGCTCGCGGTCGCGCCGGTCGGCAAGGGGAAGCTGGTCGCGTTCGGCTTCCGGCCGCAGTACCGCGGCCAGTCGATGGCGACGTTCCCGCTGCTCTGGAACGCGCTTCGCCCGGCGCCCGGCGGCGCGACGTCGACGGAGCGGTAATCGGCGCGGCGCGGCCGGGACCGGCGCCCCCGGGGGGAGCGTGCAGCGCCCGGGTCGCCTCGGGCGGCCCGCACAGCCGTGCGCCCTCCCCGTGGCTCGCCGTGCGACGTGGGTGACCGGAGGACGGGGCGTGCGGCGACCTCGCTCCGAGGACGCCACGAGATCGGCAGCCCGCTACAGCGTCCCCGCCGGCGGCGGCGGGAGCACGACCACCGGCTCCGCCTCCGCCTCCGTCTCCCGCGTCGGGTCCTCGCCCGGGTTGATGAAGCGGTCCAGCTCGACGCCGGCCTGCCGCTCGTAGAGCCGACGGTAGAGCCCGCCCAGCTCGAGCAGCTCGTCGTGCGTGCCGCGCTCGACGATGCGCCCCTCGTCCAGCACCAGGATCTGGTCGGCGCTGCGGATCGTCGAGAGCCGGTGCGCGATGACGAACGTCGTGCGGCCGTGCCGCAGGTTGCGCAGGCCGTCGCGGATCATCGCCTCGCTCTCGCTGTCGAGCGACGACGTCGCTTCGTCCAGGATCAGGATGCGCGGGTCCGCCAGGATCGCGCGGGCGATGGCGACGCGCTGCCGCTGGCCGCCGGAGAGCTTCACGCCCCGCTCGCCGACGATGGTGTCGTAGCCCTGCTCGAAGCGGGAGACGAACTCGTCGCAGTGCGCGATGCGCGCGGCGGCCCGCACCTCCTCCGCCGTGGCGCCGGGCTTCGCGAACGCGATGTTCTCGTAGATCGTGCCGTCGAAGAGGAAGTTGTCCTGGAGCACCGCGCCGAGGAAGCGGCGGTACTCGCCGAGGCGGATCGTGGCGAGGTCGCGGCCGTCGACGAAGACGCGGCCGCTCTTCGGGCGGTTGAAGCCCATGACCAGCGAGATGAGCGTGCTCTTCCCCGAGCCGCTCGGCCCGACCAGCGCCGTCGTGGTCCCGGCCGGCGCGTGGAAGCTGACGTCCTTCAGCACCGGCACGCCGTCCACGTACTCGAACGTGACGCCGTCGAAGACGACGTCGCCGGCGACGTCGTCGATCGAGCCGCGGCCGCCGTCCTCCATCCGCTCCGTGGGCATCGAGCGGATCTCGCGGATCCGGTCGAGGCCGGCGAACGCCTCGGTGATCTGCGTGCCGATCGACGCGATCGAGATGAGCGGCGCGGCCATCAGCCCGACGAAGAAGACGTAGGAGACCAGGTCGCCGACGCTCATCGTTCCGGCCAGCACCGCGCGCGCGCCGACGAGCATGACGAGCAGGCCGATCGCGCCGACGACGGACGTCGAGAACGCGCCCACCGCCGACGTCCCCGTGATCGTCTTCGCGATGTTGCGGAAGAGCTTGTGCACGCCCCGCGCGAAGACGCGGTCCTCCCGCTTCTCCGCGACGTAGACCTTGACCGTGCGGATGCCGCCCAGCGCCTCCGTCAACCGCCCGGTCACCTCGGCGTTCAGCACGCTGCGCTCGCGGAAGATGGGCCGCAGCTTCTTGAACGCGAACGACATCGCCCCGGCGAACGCGAGCAGCACGACGAGCACGGCCGCGGTCAGCGCCCAGTTCTTCCAGAACAGGTACGCCATCGCGAGCGTGGCCGTGAACAGCCCGCCGACGAGCTGGATGATCCCCGTGCCGACCAGGTTCCGCACGCCCTCCGCGTCCGACATGATCCGCGAGATCAGCACGCCGGTCTTCGTCGAGTCGAAGTACGCGACCGGGAGCCGGAGCACGTGCGCCGCGACATCGCGCCGCATGTCGGCGATCGCGCGCTGCCCCGCGATGCTCACGACCTGCGACAGCGCGAAGCCAGTCGCCGCCTGCACGAGCGTCGCCAGGCCGACCGCGCCGACCAGCGGCCAGAGGAGCGCGACGCGGTGCTGCCCGAGGACCTGGTCGATGAAGTACTTCGAGCT
>JADGGV010000191.1 GCA_019689775.1 Gemmatimonadota bacterium | reverse complement strand
CCCCCTCGCCGCTCGGCCGTCACACCCCCGCCGCCACCTCCTCGCCGAGCCGGCTGATCTCGGCGTGCACCGACTGGACGAACGCCTGCTTCTCGCGGTAGGGGAGGAACGCGCTCTGGAAGCCCATGATGGCCACGTCGCACAGCTCGTCCCAGGTGAATCCCAGGTGCTCGTGGGCGCGCCAGTACTCCTCGGTGACGGTCGTCGCGCTCATCAGCCGGTTGTCGGTGTTGATCGTGACGACGAGCCCCGCGTCGTAGTACAGGCGGAGCGGATGGTCCGCGAAGCTGGCCACGGCGCGCGTTTGCACGTTCGAGGTGAGGCAGACCTCGAGCGGGATGCGGAAGTTGTTCACGTACTCCATGAGGTCCGGATCCTCGAACAGCCGGGTGCCGTGGCCGATCCGGTTCGCGTTGCAGTAGTGGAGCGCCTGGTGGATCGACTCCGGCCCGTACGCCTCGCCCGCGTGGATCGTGGCGGCGATGTTCGCGTTCACGACCCGGTAGAACGCCTCCTTGTGCCGCTTTGCCGGGTTGTCGTACTCGGCGCCGGCCAGGTCGAAGGCGACGACGCCGCGGTCCTTGTAGCCCACCGTCAGGTCGGCCAGCTCCAGCGACGTCTCGAGGCTCATGTTGCGGATGCCGCAGATGATGATGCCGGTGCGGATGCCGAACTCGCGCTCGGCGCGGCGCAGGCCGCGGAGCGGCGCCTCGACGGCCTGCACGCTGGTGAGCCCTTCCTGGCCGTGCAGCGCGGGCGAGTAGCGGACCTCCATGTAGCGCACGCCCTCGGCGGCGGCGTCCTCGGCCAGCTCGTAGGCGATCCGCTCCAGCGCCTCCTCGGTCTGCATCACCGCGAGCGTCACGTCGAAGCGGCCCAGGTAGTCGACGAGGTTCGTCGCATCCTGGACGTGCATGTAGTCGCGCAGTTGCTCGACGTCCCACGCCGGGAGCGGCTTGCGCTGCTCGCGGGCCAGCTCGATCAGCGTCTCGGGGCGGACGCTGCCGTCCAGGTGGACGTGCAGGTCGGTCTTCGGCAGCCGCCGGAGCAGCTCTCTCGTCACTCTCATTTCGGCTCTCTCTCTTGCGATGCGGCCGCGGCGGCGACCTGGAGCCGCGGGTCCGCCGGCGCCCGCACCGGCTGCGGCAGCGCCTTCAGGTACTCGATCAGCGCGTCGAGGTCGACGATCCCGGTGTCCTTGCGCGCGACCGGGTTGGCGAACGCCGTGAACGCGTCGCCCTGCCCGGCGAGGAAGTCGTTGACGGCGACGGTGTAGGCGGCGTCGTCGCGCACGGGCTGCCCGTCGCTCAACGTGAGCGAGACGACGCGGGAGCCGGGCGGGCGGGTCGGATCGTAGGTCGCGACGACGCCGCTGAGCTGCGCGCCCGGCTCGCCGCCGCGGACCGCCTGCTCGATCGCCTCGCGCAGCTTCGCGCCGGTGAGCGTGAGCACGACCAGACGGTTGCCGAACGGCGACAGCTCGTAGAGCCGCTCCCACGTGACCGGGCCGGCCGGGAGGTCCGTGCGGATCCCGCCGTTGTTCATGAACGCGACCTGCGCGCCGGTGGCGCGGCGCTGCGCGTCCGCGATCAGGCGCCCGAGCGGGTACTCGCCGCGCCCGCGCGGGAGCGCCTCCGCGAGCGTGGCGATGCGCGCCTCGACCTTCGGGCCGACCTCGCGACGGTAACGCTCGACGAGCGCGGCGACGCCGCTGTCCGGCGCGACGCGGTCGGCGTACGCGACCGGGATGTCGCGGATCCACGCGCGGGCGGGGGCGTCGGGCGTCGCCCGCTCGAGGTCCACGACGGCGTAGTGCTGCCCGTAGTAGCCGGCCTGCACGATCGGGACGCCGTTCACGACCGTGCGCACGACGCGGTGCGTGTGGCCGGCCACGATGAGGTCCGGCTTCTCGTGCACGGCCGCCGCCCAGTCCACGATCTCGCCGCGGCACGCCCTGCCCGTGGAGTCGCAGAGCGCGCCGCTGTGGGCGACGACGATCACGAAGTCGGCGCCGCGGCGCCGCAGCTCCGGGACCCAGCGGTCGATCGCCGCCGCGCCGGAGCGGAACTCGAGGCCGCGAACGTTCTCGGCTTTCGTCGTCGTCGGCGTCTCCTGGGTGGAGAGGCCGATCACGCCGACCTTCACCCCATCGACGTCCACCAGCGCGGTCGGGCGCAGCCAGGACGGCGCGGTGTCGGCCCCGGCGACGAACGCGTTCGCCGCGAGCCACGGCCACTCCGCCTGGCCAATGCGCGCGCGGAGCGTCGGCACGCCCCAGTCGTACTCGTGGTTGCCCACCGCCACGCCGCGATACCCCACCGCGTTGAAGTATCCCACGCTCGAGCGGCCGTCCACGAGGTTGGAGATCGGCGTGCCCTGCATCACGTCGCCCCCGTCCAACAGCACGGTCGGCCCGCCGAAGCCGGCCCGCTCGAGGCGGAAGTACGCCGCCAGCGTCGCCGCGCCGCCGACCTCCCGTCCGCCGGACCAGCGGTACGCCTCCGGGAGGAGGTGCCCGTGCAGGTCGGTCGTGGCCACGACGCGCAACCGCGTCGGCGGCGCCGGGGCGGCGCGCGGCCCCGGCTCGCGCGCCGTCTGCTCGGCTAGCGCCCGCGCGGCCGCCGCCGCCGGCACGATGCGCCAGTTGCGGTGGAAGTAGTCGCCCGGCCGGATCGTGCCGCGGCGACGGATCTCCTCGACGAGCAGCTCGCGGATGTCCTGCTGTCGGTCGTACACCACGGGCGCGCCGGCGATCATGGCGTAGCCGCCGCCGCCCGTCTGCCGGTAGTTGTTCAGCGCCAGCGTGAACGTCTGCTCGGGCGTGACCGGCCGCCCGTGGTATGTCAGGCTCGTGATCCGCCGGCCCACCGGCTTCGACAGGTCGATCGTGTAGTCGACGCCGCTCACCACGTCGAAGTTGTAGCCGGGCACGTCGAAGTCCGTGACGGTGCCGCCGTCCGCCGCCGGCCAGCCGCGGTAGTACTCGGCCGACTTCTCGAGGTACTCCCGTAGTTGCCGCCCGGTGATGCGGATGGCCTTGAGCGTGTTGTCGTAGATGTAGAGCCCCGCGATGTCCGCCATCGTGATCGGACCCTCGGGGATCTTCGCGCTCAGCGTGAACGCCGCCGTGGCGGAGAGGTCCGCGCCGGTGACCTTCCGCTGCACCTCGTTGATGAAGTCGAGGATCGGCGTGTCCTCGACCCGCGCCCGCCGCGCGTCCATCCGCGCCGTCGAGCGCCCCACCACGGCGTTCACGTAGGCGACGGTACGCTCGTGCGCCCAGCGCAGCGAGTCGAGCAGCGCGGTGTCCGCCCGCTGCGGGTCCGGGCGGAGGATCGTGCCGCGCTTGCGGACCACCGTCCAGTCGCTCGGGCCGCGCCGGCGCAGCGTCAGCTCGACGTCCGCCAGGCTCGCCGCCCAATTCTTCGCCTGCGTCAGGAGCACGCCGGCGATCGTGGTGTCCGCCAGCTCCCGGTGCGTGTGCCCCATGAAGATCACGTCCACGCCCGGCACCTCGCGGGCGACGCGGACGGACGCGTTCTCCGCCGGCACGCCCGTCGCCGCCGTGTCGTAGCTCGTCCCCTCGAGCCCCCCGTGCGACAGCACCACCACGACGTCGGCGCCCTTCGCCCTCATCTCTGCGACCACCGGCTTCAGCGAGGCGACGACGTCGCGGAAATCCTGCCGCCCCTCCACGGTCGCGCGGTCCCACACCGCGACGCCCGGCGGCGTGTTGCCGGTCACGCCGATCAGGATCGTGTCGCCTGGCGCGACCACCTTCGGCAGCAGCACGTACGGCGCGAAGGCGTGCTCGTCCGTGGCGTGGCGGAAGATGTTCGCGGAGACGACGGGGAACCTCGCCTCCCGCACCGCCTTCTCCAGCACCGGGATGCCGTAGTTGTACTCGTGATTGCCGATCGTGACGGCGTCGTACGCCATCAGGTTCATCGCGCGGATGATCGGGTTCGGCTCGTCACCGCGGAGCCGCGCGTAGACGAAGGCCAGCGGGTTGCCCTGGAGGATGTCGCCGGAGCCGAACAGGTAGGTGCGGCCGGGGTTCGCGCGTCGCACGCTGTCGACGAGCGGCGCGAGCAGCGCGAGGCCGTAGCTGGTCTTCTGGCCGGTGTAGTAGTCGTACGGGTAGATCCGGCCATGCTCGTCGGTGGTGCCGAGCAGGACGAGGCCGAATGTGTCGGGCGCGGCGGGGGCCTCGGCTGCCGGGGCCGTGGGCCGGGGCGCCGGAGTCGGCGGCGCGGCGCGGCCGCCGCATGCCGCGGCGCCGAGCGCGAGCAGCGGTATGATACGCGCGAGCGGCCGGAGGGCGGCCGCTCGCAGCGTCCCGTGAGTGCCGGAACGAATGTCGTGTGCCATGGCGGAGTCTATGGCGCGAATACCGCGGATGCAAGATGGACGCGGTTCCGCCTGGTACCGCCCGCTCCGCCCGGCGGTTCCGGCGCGTCAGTCGCCACTGACGGCGGCGGGCGCCTCCGCCGCTGCGCCCGCGCGCCGGCGCACCTCGTTCTGCGCCGCGGCCTCGTCGATCTTGCGCGCCTTGAGCGCCGCGTGCGCGGCCGCCAGCCGCGCCACGGGGACGCGGAATGGCGAGCACGACACGTAGTCCAGCCCGACCTCGTGGAAGAACGCGACGGAGCGCGGCTCGCCGCCGTGCTCGCCGCAGATGCCGACCTTGAGCCCGGGCCGGGCGGCGCGCCCCTCGCGCGTGCCGACCTCGATCAACCGGCCGACGCCCGGGCGGTCGAGGACCTGGAACGGGTCGTCCGGAAAGATTCCCGTCTCGATGTACATCGGCAGGAAGCTGCCCGCGTCGTCGCGCGACAGACCTAGCGTGGTCTGGGTCAGGTCGTTCGTGCCGAAGGAGAAGAAGTCGGCCTCGGCCGCGATCTCGCCGGCGGTCAGCGCGGCGCGCGGCAGCTCGATCATCGTGCCGACGAGGTAGTCGATCCGCCGGCCGGCGGCGCGGAAGACCTCCTCGGCCACGCGGCGGATGACCTCCTTCTGTCGCGTCAGCTCCCGCACGTCGGCGACGAGCGGCACCATGACCTCCGGGCGGACCCGCACGCCCTCCGCCTCGGCGGCGACCGCCGCCTCGAAGAGCGCCCGGACCTGCATCTCGGTGATCTCGGGGTGACTGATGCCGAGGCGGCAGCCGCGGTGCCCGAGCATCGGGTTCGCCTCGCGGTGCCGCTCGACCGCGCGCCGCACCGCCTCCTCGTCAATCCCCGTCGCCCGCGCGAACGCCGCGATCTCGGCGTCCGTGCGCGGGAGGAACTCGTGCAGCGGCGGATCGAGCAGCCGGATCGTGACGGGGAGGCCGTCCATCGCGCGCAAGATGCCGAGGAAGTCCTCGCGTTGCATCGGCAGCAGGCGCGCCAGCGCCGCCGCCCGCGCCTCCGCGCTCGACGCCAGGATCATCTCGCGCATCGGCGTGATCCGGTCGCCCTCGAAGAACATGTGCTCGGTGCGGCAGAGCCCGATGCCCTCGGCGCCGAACTCGCGCGCCTTCGCCGCGTCGGCCGGCGTGTCCGCGTTCGCGCGCACGCCGAGCGTGCGGGCCGCGTCGGCCCACGCCATCAGCCGGCGGAAGTGCTCCGACAGCTCCGGTGCGACCGTCGGCACCTGGCCGAGGAAGACCTGGCCGCTCGTGCCGTCCACCGTGATCCAGTCGCCCTCGTGGACGACGCCGTCGCCGGCCTCGAGCACGCCGGCGCCCTCGTCGCAGGCGAGGTCGTGCGCGCCCACGACGCACGGCTTCCCCATCCCGCGCGCGACGACGGCCGCGTGCGAGGTCATCCCGCCGCGGCACGTCACGATCGCCTGCGCAGCGACCATGCCGTGGAAGTCGTCGGGCGACGTCTCGCTGCGCACCAGCACCACGGCCTCGCCGCGGCCGGCCCAGTCCACGGCGGCCTCCGGCGTGAGCACGACGCGCCCGGTCGCCGCGCCCGGGGAGGCGGGGAGCCCGCGCGCCAGGAGCGTCGGCTTCGCCGTCGGGTCCAGCCGCGGATGCAGGAGCTGGTCGAGCTGGCGCGGGTCGACGCGGAGCACGGCCTCGTCCTCGTGGATCAGCCCTTCGTCGACCATCTCGGTGGCGATCCGCACCGCGGCCTGCGCTGTCCGCTTCCCCGTGCGCGTCTGGAGAAGGTAGAGTCGGCCGCGCTCGACCGTGAACTCCAGGTCCTGCATGTCGCGGTAGTGCCGCTCGAGCAGCTCCTGCGTCCGCAGCAAGTCGGCGTACGCGTCGGGGAAGCGCTCCGCCATCTGCTCGATCGACAGCGGTGTGCGGATCCCGGCCACCACGTCCTCGCCCTGCGCGTTCACCAGGAACTCGCCGAACAGCCGCTTCTCGCCGGTCGACGGGTCGCGCGTGAACGCGACGCCCGTCCCCGAGTCCTCACCCATGTTCCCGTACACCATGGCCATGACGTTGACCGCCGTGCCGAGGTTGTCCGGGATGCCGTTCACCTTGCGGTAGTCGATGGCGCGCTGCGTGTTCCAGGAGCGGAAGACGGCCCGGATCGCGCCCCAGAGCTGCGTCTCCGGCTCGTCCGGGAACGGCCGGCCCGTCCGCTCCCGGACCAGCGCCTTGAACTCCGCCACCAGCTCGCGCAGGTCGTCGGCGTCCAACTCCGTATCGAGCGCGGCGCCGCGGGCGCGCTTCTTCGCCGCCAGCCTCGCCTCGAACGCCTTCGCGTCCACGCCCAGCACCACATCGCCGTACATCTGCACGAAGCGGCGGTAGGAATCGTACGCGAAGCGGGGGTTGCCGGACTGGCGCGCCAGCGCCTCGGCGGTGGCGTCGTTCAGCCCGAGGTTCAGGATCGTGTCCATCATCCCGGGCATGGAGACGACGGCGCCGCTGCGCACCGAGAGCAGCAACGGGTCGTCGCCGCCGAACGTCTTCCCGGTGTCCGCCTCGAGGCGCCGCAGCGCCGCGTGCACGGCGTCCTCCAACCCGCGCGGGTAGGCGCCGTCGCGCAGGAACAGGTTGCACACCTCGGTCGTGATCGTGAAGCCGGGGGGCACGGGGATCCCGATCCGCGTCATCTCGGCCAGATTCGCGCCCTTGCCCCCGAGGAGGGCCTTGTCCTCGCGACCGCCGTCGGCCTGGCCGCCGCCGAAATAGTACACGAGTGGATTCGGCATGTAGGCTCCCGGGTTTTTTCCGTCGAGGTGGGGTCCGCTCCCGGCGGCACACACAAGAAGCGCGCCACGCTCTGGCGTTCGTCGTCGCGCAGCCGTGCGGCGGCAACGTCCGATTCGCGCGGCGGTCCGGCGCCCCGGCCGGGGCGGCTGCCGCTCCGCTGCAACCGCGCCGTTGCGACGAGGCCGCGCCGCCTCCCTCAAATCGGTCGATTCCCGCACGGCGCGCGATCGGGAAAAGGCCGGCGCGCGGTCCGGAAAAGCCCTGGCTTGGGGGGCGTTGGGTCGGGCCCAGCGCGGGGCGGTGTGGGCGATCGGG
>JADGGV010000190.1 GCA_019689775.1 Gemmatimonadota bacterium | reverse complement strand
TGTGACAGGTACTACGCGGCGGCGGGGCGGCCGGCGCGCGCGGGTGCGCGGCGCGGCGCGGGGGGCGCCGCCGTCGCCGGCGAGCCGACCGCGCGGGACGTGATGACGCCGGACGTCTTCGGCGTCGCGCCGAGCGCGACGGTGCCGGAGCTGGTCGCGTTCCTGGTCCGCTCGGGCGTGCACCGCGCGCTGGTGCTGGACGGCACCCGGCTGGTGGGGATCGTCTCGGTGACGGATCTGCTGCCGGTGATCGCCGAGGGCGGGGAGGGGTGGCCCGGCTGAGCGGCGACCCGGCAGGGGACGGCGCGGTTCCGCGGGGACGCGCCGCCGCTCGCGCGGGGCTGCGGGCCGTGGCGGCTGCGGCCGCGGTCGCGCCGCGAGGCGTCGGGCCGACGCGGCGACGCTGCGGCCGTCGCGTCAGGAGGCCGCTTTCGCCGCGGCGGGCCGCCGGCGCGCGCGGCGGCGCCGGTTTAGCCAGCGCTCGAGCGCGTCGGGCTCGAGCGTGTTGACGACGTCGCCTGCCTCGAGCCACGCTCGCCGGGCCTGGGCGACGCCGTACGTCATGTAGCGGAGCTGGTCGACGGAGTGGGCGTCGGTGTCGATGACGAGGCGGACGCCCAGCTCGCGCGCGCGGCGCGCGAGGATGTCGGAGAGGTCGAGCCGGTCCGGCTGGGCGTTGATCTCGACGGCGACGTCGCGGGCCGCGGCGGCCTCGAGCACCGCGTCGATGTCGACGGCGTACGGCTCGCGCTCGCCGATGAGGCGGCCGGTCGGGTGCGCCAGGATGTCGACCGCCGGATGCTCGAGCGCGCGCACGATCCGGTCGGTCATGGCCGTGCGCGAGAGCGTGCGGTGCGAGTGGACGGCGACGACGACGACGTCGAGGCGGTCGAGGTACTCGTCCGGCAGGTCGAGCGTGCCGTCGCGGAGGATGTCGACCTCCATGCCGCGGAGGATCTTCACGCCGCGCACGCGGCGCCGCACGCCGGCGATCTCGCGCCACTGCCGCTCGAGCCGGGCGGGGTCGAGGCCGCCGGCCACGGTGACGGCGGCGCTGTGGTCGGTGATCGCGAGGTATGCGTAGCCGAGCGTGGCGCAGGCGCGGGCCATCGCCTCGACGGAGTCGCGGCCGTCGCTCCAGGTCGTGTGCACCTGGAGGTCGCCGCGGATGTCGCCTTCGTCGACGAGGTGCGGCAGCGTGCCGGCGCGGGCGGCCTCGATCTCGCCGCGGTTCTCGCGCAGCTCCGGCGGGATCCAGGGGAGGCCGACGGCGCGGAACACGTCCGCCTCGCGCGCGCCGCCGATGCGCCGCGCGCCGCCCGCGCGCTTGAGCTGGAAGACGCCGTACTCGCTGATGCGGAGCCCGCGCTCGAGCCCCAGGCGCCGGATCTCGATGTTGTGCGCCTTCGAGCCGGTGAAGTAGTGCAGGGCGGCGCCGTAGGCGCGACGCGGGAGGATGCGCAGATCGACGTGCAGCCCGGAGCGCAGCACGATGGTACCGCGCGTCGTGCCGGCGGCCTCGACGCGGACGGCGTCGGGGTAGCGGGTGAAGCGGCGCATGACCGCAGCGGGACGCGCCGAGATGGCCAGCAGGTCGACGTCGCCGACGGTCTCCATGCGGCGGCGGAAGCTGCCGGCGGCCTCGAGCGCCTCGACGTCGGGCGCCTGGCGCAGGTACTCGAGGAGCGGGCGCACGAGCTGGTCGGCGTCGGCGAGGCGGTAGCGCCTGCCGCGCGCCTCGACCTCGTCGAGCGAGCGGCGGATGCGCTCGATCGACTTCGCGCCGAAGCCGCGCAGCGTGGCGAGCTGGCCGGCCTCGAGCGCCTTGCGCAGGGCCGCGAGCGAGTCGATGCCGAGCCGGTCGTGGAGGAGCCGGGCGCGCTTCGGGCCGATGCCGTCGACGCGGACCAACTCGGAGAGCGTGCCGGGGAGCTGCTTCTCCAGCTCGTCGAGCAGCGTCAGGCGGCCGGTCTCGACCAGCTCCGTGAGGTAGGCGGAGAGGTCCTCGCCGATGCCGGGGAGCTGGCGCAGATCCTCGCCCGCCGCCACCATCTCGGCGACGGGGCGGCCGAGCGAACTCACCGTACGGGCCGCGTTGCGGTAGGCGCGCACGCGGAACACGTTGGCGCCCTGGATCTCCAGCAGGTCCGCCACCTGCTCCAGCGTGCGTGCGATCTCCAGGTTCTCCACGGCCCCACCTCCTAGGCGCCGTCCGCCGCCTCGCGCGCGCCCCGGCGCAGCCCGTCCACCCAGGCGAAGAACTCCGCCTCCGACAGCACGCGCGTGCCCAGGCGACGCGCCGTCTCGAGCTTGGAGCCCGGGTCGGCGCCGGCCACCACGGCGGTCGTCCGGGCGCTGACCTGGGAGCCGACCGTGCCGCCGAGCGAACGGACGAGCGCCTCGGCCTCGCGCCGCGTCATGCGCTCGAGCGTCCCGGTGAAGACGATCCGCTGGCCGGCGAGCGGCCCGGTCTGCGGCGCCGTCGCCGGCGCCCACGGCGCCACGCCCGCGCGGAGCAGCGCGACGACCGTGCGCCGGCTGCGCGCGTCGCGGAAGAAGGCGGCGACCTCGCGGGCGGTCGCCGCGCCGATGCCGGGGATGCGCGCCAGCTCGTCGGCGGACGCGCGGCGCAGCGCGTCGAGCGAGCGGACGTGCCGGGCGAGCAGGCGCGCGGTGGAGCGGCCGACGCCCGGGATGCCGAGCGCGAACAGGAAGCGGTCGAGCGTGGGGTGCCGGCTCCGCTGGATGGCACGGGCCAGGTTCGTCGCCGACCGGGCGGCGAAGTGGGGGAGCGTGCGCAGCGCGTCGGCGTCCACGCGGTAGAGGTCGGGCAGGTTGCGCACGAGCCCGCGGTCGACGAGCAGCGCTGCGGTCTCCGGGCCGAGCCCCGGGATGTCCATGGCGTCGCGCGAGGCGAAGTGGACGAGCCGCGCCTTGAGCTGCGCCGGGCAGCCGTAGCGGTTCGGGCAGACGGTCAGCGGGCCGCGCGCCTCGAGGCGCGTGCCGCACGCGGGGCAGCGCTCGGGCATTTGGAACGGCGGTCCGCGCCGGCGCCCCGGCTCCGGGATCCGGGCGACGACCTCCGGGATCACGTCGCCGGCGCGCTGCACGCGCACCAGGTCGCCCGCGCGCACGTCGCGCCGACGCACCTCCTCGCGGTTGTGCAGCGTGGCGCGCGAGACGGTGACCCCGCCGACCTCGACGGGGCGCAGCAGCGCGACGGGCGTGGCCAGCCCGGTGCGGCCGATCTGCACGGTGATCGCCTCGACGCGCGTGACCTCCTCGCGCGGCGCGAACTTGTACGCCAGCGCCCAACGCGGATGGTGGGCCGTGGCGCCGAGCCGCTCGCGCAGCGCCAGGTCGTCGACCTTCAGGACGATGCCGTCGATCTCGTACGGCAGACGGTCGCGCGCCTCGGCGTGCGCGGCGTGGTAGCGACGCACCGCGGCGACGTCGTCGGCGGTCTTGACGTCGTCGGGGACGCGCAGCCCCCAATCGCGCAGCGCCTCGAGGACGGCGGTGTCGGTCGGCGGCGTCCGGCCGCTCATGGCGAGGATCTCGTAGCAGACCACGAAGAGGTCCCGCTCCGCGGTGATCCTCGGGTCGAGCTGGCGGATGCTCCCCGCCGCGGCGTTGCGCGGGTTGGCGAAGGGCGGCGCGCCGCGCTCGACCAGGCGGGCGTTGAGCGCCTCGAACGCGGCGAGGCTCATCATGGCCTCGCCCCGGACGAACAGGCGCGGCGGGACGCGCCGGCCGCCGGCGCGCAGCCGCGTCGGCAGGTCGCGGAGCGTGCGGACGTTCTCCGTGACGACCTCGCCGCGCACGCCGTCGCCGCGGGTGACGGCGCGCACGAGGACGCCGTGGTCGTAGACCAGCTCGAGCGAGAGACCGTCCAGCTTCGGCTCGAGGACGTAGCGGACGGGGCCGCCGGCCGCGGCGCGCAGCCGGCGGTCGAAGCGGACGACGTCGTCCTCGCGCTGAGTCGACTCGAGGCTGAGCATCGGCACGATGTGCGCGGCGGTCTGGAAACCGGCGCGCGCCCGGCCGCCGACGCGCTGCGTCGGCGAGTCCGGCGTCACCAGCTCCGGGTGTTCGGCCTCGAGGCGGCGCAGCTCCTCGAAGAGCCGGTCGTACGCCTCGTCGGAGATCTCGGGGCGGTCGAGGACGTAGTACAGGTAGTCGTGGCGCCGGATCTCGGCGCGCAGCTCCTCGATGCGGGCGCGTACGCGGTCACGGCCCGACGCGCGGGCGCCGCGGCGGGGTGGGGCGTTGGGGTCGGAACTTGCTCGGCTCGCCATTGCGGTCCCCTGGTCGAGGGGCCATCCGGGCAGAGGTCGTGCCCGGACGGGGAGTCGCGGCGGTCGAGGGTCACGCCGGGGGCGGGCCGCGGAGCGTGCGGCGCCGCGCGAGCGGATGGGCGCGGCGAGGTGGCGGGCGCGAGCCGAGCCGCCGGACGCACCGTCGCAAAGTGTCCCGCCGGCCGGGGGCGGCGCGGGGCGCATCGCCCTCGCGGGGGCGCCATCGGGCATCGGAGGAGGTCAAGGCATGATTCGCACGATCATCGTACCGACCGACGGCTCGGAGTTCGCCGAGCACGCCCTGCCGCTGGCGATCGCGACCGCGCGGCGGACGGGCGCGCGCCTCGAGCTGGTGCGCGTGCACGAGCCGCCGCCGCCGCCGATCTCGCCGGACGTGCTCCTCCCCGGTGATGCGCTCCAGCGCTGGGACGACGCGATCCGGGACTCGGAGCGGGAGAGCCTGCGCGCGCTGCGCGAGCGCGTCGAGGCCGCCGCGGGGATCCGCCCCGACGCGCTGCTCGCCGAAGGCATGGTCCAGGAGGCGCTCGCGCGACACATCGCGGACACGCCCGATGCGCTGGTCGTCATCAGCTCGCACGGGCGCGGTGGACTGGCCCGCGCCTGGCTCGGCAGCGTCGCCGACGGGCTGGTCCGCAGCGTGCGCGCGCCGGTGATCGTCGTGCGGCCGCGCGAGGAGGTCGCCGCGCTCGACGTCGAGCCGCCGCTGCGGCGCATGGTGGTCACGCTCGACGGCTCGGCGACCGCCGAGCGGGTGCTCGACGCGGCCGTCGACCTGGCGCTGGCGTGGAAGGCGAAGGTCACCTTCCTGCTCGTCCTGTTCCCGCTCTGGCTGTCGGATCGCAAGGAGGCCGCGGAGCTGGCCGGCACGTCGCGCGTGGCGGCGGTACGCGAGGCGGCGGAGAACTACCTGAGCGGCGTGGCGGAGGACGTCCGGCGCAACGGCGTCGAGGCGGAGATCGAGATCGTCGTCGACGCGAACCCGGCGTCGGCGATCCTGAAGTTCGCCGAGGAGCACCACGCCGATTTGCTCGCGCTCGCCACGCACGGGCGCGGCGGCGCGGCCCGGGTCTACCTCGGGAGCGTGGCCGACAAGGTGCGGCGCGGCGCGCCGATGCCGGTGCTGATGGTAAACGCGGCCGCGGAGGCGGCCGCCGCGGCGGGCAAGGCGGGCTGAGGCCGGCGCGCTCAAGCGAGCCTGACCGTCTCGCCGTCGCGCGGCACGCTCGCCGGCCAGCGCAGCTCCTCCGCGATTCGGCGGCGGAGCGCCTCCGCGGCCGCAGGCTCGCCGTGCGTGACGAACACGCGGCGCGGCGGCGCGGGCGCGCGTCGCAGCCAGGCCAGGATCTCATCGGCGTCGGCGTGCGCCGACAACCCCTCGAGCATGACGACCTCGGCGCGGACCGGGACGTAGGCGCCGTGCATCTTCAGCTCTCGCGCACCTGCCTGGAGCGCCTCTCCGCGCGTGCCCGCCGCCTGGTAGCCGACGAGCAGGATCGTGTTACGTGGCTCGGGCGCGAAGCGCTCGAGGTGGAACAGCACGCGGCCGCCCGTGGCCATGCCGCTCGCCGAGATGACGATCATCGGGCCGCGCCGGCGGTCGATGGCCTTCGAGCCCTCGACGTCGCGCACGATCGTGACCGAATCCGTCGCCGCGGCGCGCTCCGGGGGACGCAGTCGGTGCTCCTCCGGGTACCGGAGCAGGATCCGGGTCGCGTCGGCCGCCATCGGGCTGTCGAGGAACACCGGCACCGGTGGGATCGCGCCCTCCGACCGTAGCTCGCTCAGCAGGACCAGCAGCGTCTGGGCGCGCCCGACCGCGAAGCTCGGGATGACCACCACGCCGCCGCGCGCGGCCGTCCGGCGGATCACCGCGGCGAGTGCGAGCCGCGGATCCTCCGTCGGGTGCCGCCGATCGCCGTACGTCGACTCGACCACCACGTAGTCCGCGGCCTGCGGCGGCGCGGGCGGGAGCAGCACCGGGTCGTTCGGGCGCCCCAGGTCGCCACTGAAGAGCACCGCCCGGCCGGCCGCGCTTAACCGCGCGCTCGCCGCACCCAGGATGTGCCCGGCGCGCGAGAAACGGAGCGTTACCCCCGGCGCGACCGGGGTGTCCACCTCGAACGGCACCGGCCGCAGCAGCTCGAGCGAGCGCTCGGCATCGGTGCGCGTGTACAGCGGCAGCGCCGGATGGTGCCTCGAGTAGCCGCGACGGTTCGCGTACGCCGCCTCCTCCTCCTGGAGGTGCCCGCTGTCCGGCAGCAGGATCCCGCACAGCTCCGCCGTCGCCGGCGTGCAGTAGACCGGGCCGGCATAGCCGTTCCGCGCCAGCAGCGGGAGGTAGCCGCTGTGGTCGAGGTGCGCGTGCGTGAGCACCACGGCGTCGAATCCCGCATCGGCTGCCGGGAACGGCGCCCGGTTCCGGAGCCGGAGGTGCTTCAGGCCCTGGAACAGGCCGCAGTCCACGAGGACTCGCGCGCCACCGGCGCGCAGCAGGTAGCGCGAGCCGGTCACCGTCCCGGTCGCCCCGAGGAACTCAAGCTCCATCCGCACCTCCCGTCGACAGCGAACGCAGGACGCCGGCGATGGTGACGCGCCCGTCGCCGTCGGAGCGGTTCCTACGGGCGACCGGCGGTCCGCGCGGCGCGCGCCGTCACGCCGCGCCGTGCCGCTCCACCGACGCACGGCCGGCGGTCGCGTTCCCGAGCGCCGCCTCGAGCCGCGCGACGCGGGGCGCCGGCACGGCCACGCGGTAGCGAACCACGTCGGCGTAGCTCTCGTCGAGCACCTCCGCGCCCGCGTCATCGAGCAGCCGGCGCAGCGGCTCGATCGCGGCGTACTCGATCGTGATCGTCAGCTCGACGCGGTCCACGCGCTCCGTGGTCGGCAGCGCCGCGAGCGCGTGCTGCACCGCGCCGCCGTACGCGCGCACGAGCCCGCCCTTCCCGAGCTTTACGCCGCCGAAGTAGCGCGTGACGACGGCCACGATCTCGCCGACGCCGGAGTGCAGCAGCACGTCGAGCATCGGGCGCCCGGCCGTGCCGTGCGGCTCGCCTGCGTCGCTCATCCCGATCGTCGCGGTGCTCCCCGGCGGCCCCGCGACGTACGCCCAGCAATTGTGCGTCGCATCCGGGAACTCGCGGCGCACCGCGTCGATGAACGCGCGCGCCGCGTCCGCCCGCGCCGCCCGGGCCCCCGGGGGGGCGGAGGCGGGGCGGGCGGCGGCCCAGGACGAGCG
>JADGGV010000189.1 GCA_019689775.1 Gemmatimonadota bacterium | reverse complement strand
CCCCTCGTCGCAGTGGAACGCCAGCCGCCCCGCCACCCCGCGCGTGTCCGCGCCGTACGTCGCCTCCAGGATCTCCGCCACCTTCCGGTGCAGCAGGATGCGCCGCTTCCCCTGCACCGTCTTGTGCACCGCGTGCTGGACCAGCGAGTGGCTGAACTCGTAGATGCTGGCGAAGTCACCCGTCGGCAGCTCCTGCGTGTCCTCGAGCCGGATGAGCTGGTGCTTGCGCGCCAGCACCTCCAGCGCCTCCTCCAGCTCCAGCTCGTCCATCCCCAGCAGCTTCGCCAGGCTCACCGAGTCGAACTCCGCGCCGAACACGCTCGCGTACTCGACGATCCTGTACAGCTCCGGCGCCAGCCGCGTCAGCCGCTTCTCGATGATCGCCTCCGCCGTGCGCGGGATCTCGATCCCCTCGGGCACCCGCACCAGCGCCCACCGGCCCCCTCGCTCCTGCACCAGTCCCTGGCCGACGAGCCAGCGCAGCAGCTCGCCGAAGAAGAGCGGCGTCGAGCCGGCGCGCTCCGACAGCCACCGCAGCAGCTCCGGCTCGGCCGGCGCGCCCAGCTCCTCCCGCACGAAGGCCGCGAGCTCGGACGCGTCCAGTGGCGCCAGCGCGATTTCCGTCGCCACGCGGTAGCGCTCCAGCTCGAGCTTCGCCTTCTGTAGCGGGTGCGCCGCGACCGCGACGTCCGTCTCGCGGTACGTCCCCAGGATCAGCACGCGCTGGTCCGCGATCTTCCGCCCGAGGTGCGCCAGCAGCGAGACCGAGGCCGGGTCCGCCCAGTGCAGGTCGTCGATGAAGAGCAGGATCGGCTGCTCCGCCGCCACCGCGAGCACCAGCTCCGTGTACTGGAAGAACAGCGTTTCCTCGCTCGGCGCCGCCGTCGTCCCGCCGCCGCCCCACGTCCGCCGCAGCTCCGTCGCCGTCTGCGCCGCCGCCGCGATCAGGTCCCCCGCCACCGGGATCACCTGCAACCAGTACGGCGCCACCTGCTTCGCCAGGTCGCGCAGCCGCCGCTTCCCCGCCGGCGCGTCGTGCTCGGCCGCGTGCACCAGCGCCCGGAACGCCTCCACGAACGGCTGGTACGGCTCGGCCGCGCCGTATTGCTCCGAGCACTCGCCCACGAGCACCCGCAGCGCCGGCAGGCGCGTCGTCGCCTCCAGCAGGAATTGTTGGATCAGGGAGCTCTTCCCCGCGCCGGCCTCGCCCTTCACCAGGACGACGCCGCCCTGGCCGGCGACCGCGCGGTCGAGGGCGCGCCCCAGAAACTCCAGCTCCCGGGCGCGCCCGACGAAGACCGACATGATTGGTTACTTCCTGTCCCCCGGTCGGGGGCGCGCGCCCCGGTCGACGATCCCGCCGCCCGGCTCCGCGCCGCGCGCCCCCGTCGGGCATCAATTCACCCAGAACCGGTCGTCGGAGCCGTAGCCGATGTCGCAGCCGGCGCTGCTCACATCCGGTACGGCGAGGCGGAAGAAGCCCGCGGGCGTCGCCGGGCCCGAGCGCGCGGCGTCCGGGAACTGATCGCCGGGCGTGGCGAGCTGGACGTCGATCGCCCTGACCCCCGGGCGGATCCCACGCACCACCAGGGCGACCCGAACCGACCCGTCGTCCAGCCGTGTGCCGAACGCCTGACCGATGACGCCCCCGTTCTGCCCGGTGCCGGTGCAGACCCCGACCGTCCCGGCGCCGTCGCAGGTGTAGTCGACCTTCAGATTGGCGACGTCCCCGCCCACGAAACGCAGGTTCAGCGTTGCGCCGCCGGAGCCCTTCTGGAGGAACCAGATCGCGACGCGCCGGTCGTCGAGCGCGAGCGACGGGTCGGCCGAAACGCCCAGCCTGACCTGCGGGTCCTGGCCGGGCTCCGAGAAGCCGACGAAGTCCACACCGCCATTGCCGTCCCCGGCCTTCTCGGTCGCCGGCGTGACCCGGCAGACCAGCGGCTGCATGTAGACCGTCGTATCGGTCGCCGCCCCGGCGGTGGCGTGGAACGCGGCCGTCAGCCGGCCCTGGCCGTCGTCCGGCTTGAGCAGTGTCGTCTGGAGTGAAACCGCCTCGCCCCGGGCGATCGCGCCGGCGCCGGGCGTGCCGTGGTCCGTGCTCGCAACGAGAAGCCCCGGCCGCACGTCGGCCGGGAGCTGATTCGCGTTCTTCCGCGTCACGAACCAGGGCGTGCTCGTGGGGAGCTCGATCACCGTGAAGACGCCCGGCCTCACCTCGGCGCCGTTCAGGTCGAGGAACGTCCAGCCGACGCCGGCCGGCGTGACGTCGCGCGACCCGAGCAGCGAAAGCTTGATCGAGGTGTTCTTCTGGAGACTGAGCGGGGCCGCCCTCGTCTGACAGTACGTCCGGAAATTCCCGGCGGTGAACGGCACCGGCTTCAGCGACTTGCCCGTGACCAGGCCGACGTTCGCGCCGGACGGGGGCACCGTGGGGAGGTCCCGGAGATCGCCCGGGTTCGGCACGATGCGCTGGTCGTACGCGTAAATGGCGCGCGGCACGTCGCGCACGGTCACGCAATAGCTGCCCTGCGCCAGGCCATCGATCACGGCTACGCCGTCGGAGTTCGTCTCCGCGACGGCGAACGCGCCGTCTGCCGTGAACGGGCCGGCGTCCTTCTCGAACGGGACGACCGTGAGGCCCGGCACCCCCCGGTTGCCGGTGGCTTCCGTGACCCTGACCGTGAGCGTATACGTCCCGCCGGCTGCGGCACCCGCGCGCGGCGCCAGCTCCGTCGGCGTCCGCGCGCCGGACGGCGGATCGGCGCACGCCGCGGCGAGCGCGAGAGAGGAGATGGTCAAGAGGACCAGCCTGCGGCGCAGCTTTCCGGGTCGCCTGTACATGGGACCTCACCTGGGAAGTGGCGGCGCCGGCCGGACGGACACCGCCCGTTCCGCCGTGCGCCGCGTGCATCGGAGAACGCTTCGGCCGACGGTGGCAGGAGCCGCCATTGACGAACGGATATGGCCCGGTTGCGCTAGACCGAATCTGCCGCCCTCGCGGAAAATGTCAACGAACGCGTCCGTCGGCCGGGCGCCGCGACGGCTAGTCGGCGCCGCCGGTCAATGCCGCCGCCAGCTTCGGCGACGCGAACGCGTACACGCTCGTCGCCTCGTCGCCGGCGCCCTCGGTGCCCCGATACTCGAGGATGCCCGCGCGCGCCAGCGCCGCCAGCCGGTCCTCGACCTCCAGCTCGGCAAGGCCCGCACGCGCCGCCAGCTCGGCGGCGCGGAACACGCCGTCGGCCGCCACCCGCGCAAGCAGCTCGCGGTCCGCCGGCGCGATCGCGGCCAGGCCGCCGAGCCCCGCCGCGCCGTGGCCCCGCGCCTCGAGCCGGAGCCGCGCGCAGCACCCCAGCCGGTCCGCCTCGAGCATCAGGTCGCGGACCGCGTCGGGGAGCTCCGACTCCGGCCGGCACGAGGCCACGAGCAGTCGCCGCTCGTGCGGCAGTCGCCGGATCAGCGCGGCCGCGCCCGCCAGGTCTCCGGCGGTGCCGAGGTCCAGATCGTCGACGAGGACCACGCTCGGCGCGTCGGGGCCGTCGAGCAGCGCCCGCACCGCGCCCACCGCGGTGGTCGGCGGCGCGGCCGCCTCCGATTCACCGCGCCCGCGCCGCACCGCGATCAGCGTCGCGAGCAGCGCGGCCATGAGCTTCCCGACCACCGGCACGACCGCGACCCATTCCGGCAGGACCGACGTCGCCACGCGCCGCACCCGGCCCCGCCGTGCCGCCCGCTCTGCCAGCGTGGCCCACACGCTCCCCCGCGCATCACCGCCGCACGCGCCCGCCGTCACCCGCAGACGCCGCCGGGTCGCGGCCTCCGCGAAGCCGTGCAGCAGCGCGGTCCGGCCGCTCCCGCGCGGCCCCGTGACGAACACGACACGGCCGACCCCGGCCAGCGCCGCGTCCAGCTCGCGCTCCAGCACGGCCACGTCTGCCGGTTGCGGCGCGCGACCGCCCGTTGTCGTCGACTCGTTCGCGCCCATTCTCGTCCCTCCGCGCTCCGCGCGGGGCGGGCGGTGGATGACCCCGTGGGGAATGGACGCCGCGGAGGAACGGCGGTCCCTGCATGTTCCACGCGCCCGCTCCCGCCCGGCCGCGCGACGACGCTTCCGCGCGTCCGGCCCGCCGCCCGAGCCGCCGGCCCACGCGTCCACTCCGCGACTTCCCCGCTCCCCCACTCTGCCGTCGAGCCCCGCATCCGTCCACGCACTCCCGGCCAACGTCGCGTGCCGCGCCGGCCGACACAAGGCGGTGATGCCGCGGTTCCGGTCCACGCCGGTTCAGGGATCGCCTGCGCCGGCCAGATGGGCGGACCGACCGATAAGTGGTTCGGCGCCACCGAGTCGGCGCCGCACCCCACCCGCCCGCCGGGCACGACGCCTGCACCTGGCCGCTCCGCTATGGGGCGGATGCCCCATCCGGAACGAGCGGGGGACGCCCGGGGGCGTCATTCGGATGGGAGGACGGTGTGCGGGCGATGAGATGGGTCGTGGCGGCGGCTCTCGTGATGGGGCTCGGGGGCGGCGCATGTGCGCGGGCGACCGGCGCGGGTTCTCCTGAGGACGAACTCGCGGCGAGTCCGTCCAGCGCGATCAGGGTGCGGGTCGCGAACCACAACTGGCTGGACGTCGACGTCTATGCGGTCCGCGAGGGCACGAAGTACCGGCTCGGCACGGTGACGAGCATGACCGCGCAGGTGTTCCGGCTCCCGTCGGGGCTGGCCACGCCGTCGGGCGATTTCCAGCTCCTGGTCGATCCGATCGGGTCGAACGAGGTCTTCGTTACCGAGCCGCTCCTGGTCGCGCCCGGGCAGCTGGTCGACTGGAGCATCGAGAACCACCTCGCGCTGTCGAGCTACCGGGTCTTCTGAGGCGGCGGCATGCCGGCGCGGCGGGCGGCGAGCCCGCGCGTCGCCGCGCCTCGCATCGACCCGGCGCGCGGGCAGGGCCGGCATCCCCTTGACGGGGGGGCGGGCGCCGCGCAGCGTTCCGCCGGGGCACGGCCCGGCGGCTCGAGGTGACTCATGGCGGACGTGGCGACGGCGGGATCCGGGGCGGGGCCGGTGGCGGAGACGCTCCCGGACGCGGCTCTGATCGAGCGCGCGCGTACGCTCTTCGAGGCCCAGCGCCGCAACCGCGAGTTCGTGCGCCGGCTCGGCGCACGCGAGCGCATCGAGCGCCTCGAGGCCCTGCGCGCCGCGATCCTCGCGCACCGCGTGGCGCTGCACCGGGCCATGGCGGTCGATCTCGGCAAGCCGTACGTCGAGGTCGAGGCAATCGAGATCCAGCCCGCGCTGCGCGAGATCGCGCATGCGGCCCGCCACCTCCGGCGCTGGATGCGCCCCCGCCGCGTGCCGCACCCCTTTCTCCTCGCCGGTGGCCGCAGCGAGATCCGCTACGAGCCGAGGGGCGTCGTCCTGGTGCTCGGCGCCTGGAACTACCCGTTCGGCCTCGTCGTCAATCCGCTGATCGCGGCCGTCGCCGCCGGCAACTGTGTGATCGCGCGCCCCTCGGAGAAGGCGCCGCGCACCGCGGCCGCGCTCGAGGCGCTCGTCGCGGACGCGTTCCCCGAGAACGAGGTCGCCGTCGTCGGCGGCGGTGTGCCCGTGGCGGACGCGCTCCTCGACCTCCCCTTCGACCACTTCTTCTTCACCGGCAGCGGCGCGATCGGCCGCAAGGTCATGGAGGCGGCCGCGCGCCATCACGCCGGCGTCACGCTCGAGCTGGGCGGCAAGTGCCCCGCCGTCGTCGACGAGACCGCCGACGTCGACCGCGCCGCCGAGCGCATCGTCCGCGCGAAGTTCACCAACGCCGGCCAGACCTGCATCGCGCCGGACTACGCGCTCGTGCACGCGTCGCTCGCCCGCCGCTTCGTCGAGCGCGCCGTCGACGCCGTCGCGCGCTTCTACGGTCCGTCCGAGGACGCGCGCCGCCGCTCGCCCGACCTGTGCCGCATCGTCGACGAGCACGCCGTGCTCCGCCTCGCCGCCCGCGTCGAGGCCGCCGTCGCCGTCGGCGCACGCATCGAGATCGGCGGGCGCTCCGATCCGCTCGAGCGCTACTTCGCGCCGACCCTCCTCTCGAACGTCGCCGCCGGTTCGCCGATCATGGACGAGGAGATCTTCGGCCCCGTCCTCCCCGTCCGCACGTTCGCCTCGCTCGACGACGCGCTCGCCGAGATCGACGCCCGCCCGCGGCCGCTCGCGCTCTACCTATTCACCAGGAGCCGCCGCGTCGCCCGCGCCGTCATGGAGCGCACCGACTCCGGCGCCGTCGTCGTCAACGAGGCGGCGATCCACTACTTCAACCCGAACCTCCCGTTCGGCGGCGTGGGCGCGAGCGGCCTGGGCGCCTACCACGGCTGGTTCGGGTTCCGCGCGTTCTCCTACGAGCGCGCGGTCGTGCGCCAGCGCGGCCCGGGGCTCGTTCCGCTCCTCGACCCGCCGTACCGCCGCCGCGCCATCCGCCTCGTCGACCTGATGCGCCGCCTGATCCGGTGAGGCGACATCGCCCCGCGCCGCGCTCGCGCGGGGCAACGTCCTCGCCGCGCCGAACCGGCGAAGCCCGCCCCGACGCGCCGGCGCCGGCCGTGGCTAGACGATCTGGCGCCCCGTCGCGTCGAACACCAGCAGCGCGTCCGCCGGGCACACGTCGCACGCCTCGATCAACGCCTCGCGCTCGATCTCGCCCACCGGCTCGCGGAACCGGCAGATGCCGTCCTCGTCCAGCTCGAAGACCTGCGGCGCCAGGTCGATGCAGTCGCCGTAGGCAAGGCACGAGCGGCGGTCGATGCGCACGACCAGGTCTCCGATCCGGCGTTCGGCGAACGGCTCCACGGACAGTTCCTCCACGGTCAAAGGTCGAAGCGACGCACCCCGACGACGGCGCGCCGGGCGCGCAAGCGCGGAACCGGCGATTCGCGCCGAATCCGGCAGCCCAGCCCGCCCGACCGGCCGCGCCACTGGCCGATTGTAGCCCCGTCGGCGCCAACGTATTTTCCCACGAATGGGAATCCAATACGTGGACGGGCCGAGGCTGCGCCGCGCGCTCGTCGCCGCATGTGAGGCCGTGCGCGCCCAGCGCGCGGAGCTCAACCGCATCAACGTTTTCCCCGTCCCGGACGGCGACACCGGGACGAACCTCGCGCTCACGGTCGGCTCCATCGCCGAGCGGATCCGCGCCACGGAGCGCGAGTCCGTCGGCGGCGTCGCGCGCGAGGCCGCCGAGGCCGCCGTGCTCGGCGCCCGCGGCAACTGCGGGATGATCCTCTCGCATTTCCTGCTCGGCTTCGCCGACAGCGTCGGCGACCGGCGCCGGCTCGGCATCCCCGAGTTCGCGCGCGCGCTCCGCGACGCCGTCGAGCGCGTCTACCGTGCCCTCGAGCGCCCCGTCGAGGGGACGATGGTTACGGTCATGCGCGAGACCGCCGAGGAGGCCGAGCGCTTCCCGGCCGGCGGCGACTTCCGCGAGCTGCTGAAGGCGCTCCTCGACCGCGCCCGCGATGCGCTCGCGCGCACGCCCGATCTGCTCCCCGCGCTGCGGGCCGCCGGCGTCGTCGACGCCGGCGGCCGGGGCGTCGGGGCCCGCCGCGAGGGCGGCGTCGGG
>JADGGV010000006.1 GCA_019689775.1 Gemmatimonadota bacterium | reverse complement strand
GTCAGGTATTCCTCCATCTCCTCACGCGTGCATTCGCCCGAGGGGTGGAGCAGCTTGAGCAGCCCGGAGAGTGTCTTCCGCGCCGCCTTCACATCCCGGGTGTTGAGGTGGCTGCCGAAGTCGAAGTAGTGGTCGACCCGCTCCGTGTAGTTGGCCTGGCGAAGATAGCGCAGCGCCTCGGCGAGGTAGTCCACGACGAAGCCGTAGTGGTCGGTCAGGAACTCGTTCCGCATCTTCGGCATCTCCCACCCGGGCAGGTAGAAGTGCATACGGTCGAGGAACGCCATGTCGTCGCGAATGACGGCGGGCATCGGCGAGAAGAGGCTCATGCGCGCGCCCACCATCACATCGATCGGCTGATTCGTGTTGCCGAACATCGCGAGCGAGGCGTGCCCCTCGAGCGTCTCCCGATCGCGCGCGAAGCGGCCGGACTCGCAGTAGGTCTTGAGCGTGGTGACGACCTCCTTGTCCATCTTGTCGAGGTCGGCCACCTCGTCGAACGCGACCGCGTCCCACTTCCCGACGAGCCCCACCTCCCGCCGGCCGATGTTGTAGAACAGCCGAGCGACGGTCGTGGCGCCGGTGAGCAGGATCGAGTACGGCGAGATCTCCTGGTAGACGTACGACTTGCCGGTCCCGCGCGGACCCAGCTCGACGAAGTTGTAGTTCCGCTCGCAGAGCGGGATCATCCGGGCGAGGAAGAGCAGCTTGCGCCGCCGGTCGAACCGCGAGGGCTCCAGCCCGACGGTCCGCACCAGGAGGTCGATCCACTCGTCCGTCGTGAATTGCGCGCGCCCCTCCAGGTACTCGTCGAACGAGAAGCTCGCGAGCTGGATCGGCTTCAGCTCCTCGATCCAGAACGGGCTCTTCTTCCCGGTCGCCGTCTCGTCGTACATGTGCTTGATCTCGACCTGCGCCCAGATGCCGCCGAGCAGGAGCCGGTCGTAGATCGTGACGTAGCTCTCCGGCACGTGCACGTGGGCGTGGCCGAAGTTGGTCAGCTCGGCCCAGTACTTGTCGTCGCTCGAGTGGTAGGTGACCTTGACCTTGTCGATGAAGCGATGGCTTCCCCTCTCGCGCACCAGCGACTGCGCCTTGTTCGCCTCGTCGGGGCGGACGTAGTTCTCGCGTAGCGTCTTCTCGACGGCCTGGAGCCCCAGCTCGATCGCCGTCGGGTCGTCCGAAGCACAGTACTTCCCGAGCAGGTACTCGAGCACGAACACCGGTACGTTCGCGCCGACCTTGACCTTCCGCACCAGGTCCTTGCGAACGACCTTGCCCGCGAAGACCTGGTTCGTCTTGGCGTCGAGCGGATCCACCAGGGCCGCCGGCGCCGTCACCGGGTCAGAATGCAAGGTCATACTTCACCTTCTTCCGTAGGATCGTCTCGCCCGCATCGACGTCGGCGACGTGGAGCTCCAGGTCGCCCGATCCCGTTGGCGGGTCCGTCAGCTGGAGGACGAGTGTGCTCGTCCGGCCGGTGTCGAGCTCGACCTCGGCGCCCGCCTCGCGGAAGCCGTCCGTCGCAAGCGCGGTCTTGCCGACCTGCTTGCCCGTCGACGGGTCCACCACGGTGACACGGAAGCGGCGCCGCTGCTCATCGAAGAGGTCGAGCGCCTGGAACGACAGCGTGACCTGGAAGATGGCGTTGGTCACCTTCCTGCCGCCCTTGAGCTCCAGCGTGACCGCGGGCTTCTTTGCCGCCTCACGGCGCACGGTGGGCGTGTATCGGAGCACCGGGATCACGAGCTCCTGGAGCGAGAGCCCGCCGTGGTGGTACACCATGTTCCCCGGTGTCTTGAATACGTTGATCCCGCGCGGGAATGCGAGCTCGAGGTCGCCGCCGACCCCGAAGTCCGCCGCCTTGAAGATGGCGTAGTGCTCTCCCGAGCCGAGGTGCCGCCCGATCGCGCAGCGGCGGTGTAGCTCCAGCACGTCGCCCGCCGGTTTCTCGAGCTTCATCGCCTCACCGACGTCCTCGCGCAGCAGGTAGCCGTGGTCTGCGCAGACGACGAACTCCTCGAAGCCGAGGTGCGAGAGGCGGTTCATTGCCTGGTGCAGATTCGTGAGGACGGCGCCCATCAGGGTACGCGCGGCGTGGAGGCTGTCCATTTCCCCGATCGCGTCGAGGTCCTGCACCCGGAGGACGAGGAGCCGCACGGTCTGGAGCTGCTTCTCGAGCTGCGCCGGCTTCAGCGAGAGACAGGCGTCCAGCGTGAGGTCTGCGAAGCTGCCGCCGAGCTCCGCCTCGAAGCGCTTCAGGCGTTGCGTAACCGCCGGCAGGACTTCCCCGCCAACCTCCGGTGCGACGCCGTCGCCGCTCGCGACGAGGCCGATACCGGCCTCCGCCCCCGGCACGAGCGCCGCCATCCCGACCTTGGTGATCGTCGGCGGCGTCGCGACGGCGTACGCAAGCTCGGCGGCGCCCGTCGGTTCCAGCATCTCCGCCAGCTCGTGCGCCATTTCGAGGCGAAGCGCATCGGCGAGCACGAAGACCGTCCGGGCGCTCCGAACGAGCGGAGCCACGTGCTTCGCGTACACATCGGCCTGCGCCGGCAGGTCGGCGAGGCTCCCGGGTGCGGCGGCCAGGCTGTCGAGGAAGCGCTCGGCCTGCGTCTGCTCCATCGCCTCCGCCCGTTCACGCGCGCGCTCAACGAGCGCGGCGAGATCGTCGCCAGGTGGCAGGGCGCCTGCTGCGGCATTCAAGCGACGAAGGAGGAGGTCGACTTCCCAGCCTCCCTCGGGCCGCGTGTACATCTCGACCCACGCCGCCGGTGGCTGCTTCCTCGATGGGAGCTGCTTCGCCAGCCGCTCCGCCGTGAGCCAGAGGTCCGTCGCCACGCGGGCAAGCTTCCAACGCTGCGCCCGCGTCTGGTCGACCTCCGCCCAGAACGAGCGGCTCCGGTTCTCGATCCACGCCCGCGCGTCCTCCCACCGATCGGAGAGCGCCAGCTCCTGGACGTGGCGCAGCGCGTAGTCGGCCTCGAACTCGAACGTATCGCGCCGGCCGAGCTGCTCCGCATCATACTCCAACCGATCGACCCCGAAGAGCCGGACCGCACGATCCGCCCACTGCCGATACTGAGCTTCCAGACCCTTGGTCTCACGGAGCTGCTGCGCGAGTTCGCGACATGCAGCCACCTTCGAGGCTGGCTCCGGGAGCGAGAAGTCGCTCAGCTCCTTCGGGATCGCCTGCAGGTCGCTAAGGAACTCGATCAGGAGCACGCGCTGCACGAAGGCGTCCCGCATGCGCTCCCCATCCTCCTGTACCTCCTCCGGGATCGCCACGCCGAACGTGCGATCGAGCAGCTCCCGAAGCGGCTCGAGGAGGAGTTGCTGCTCCACCTCTCGGATCTTCTCCTCGTAGCGGAGGAGATGGAATGCGACCTGGCGCGGTCCCACCTTGCCGAACACAACCTCGAGGGACCCGATGTCTTCCTCGGACTCGGCCAACGCGTCCCATTTCTCCAGCGTCAGGTTGGGAAGCGCGCGCCACTCTTCCAGCTTCTTGGTAGCGACCCGCCCGCGCAGCGCATCGCGAGCCACCGCATCCAGGCGCTCCTCGAACCGGCCGCCGAGCAATTCCAGCGGCAGAAGCACGTTGCAGCGCGCATCCAGGCGATGCGCCGGGACGTAGACAAGCAGGTTCTCCCCGGCATCGCCGGCCTTCAGCCGGCCGGCGTGCGCCTCGGCCTCGCGACGGAGTGCGAAGTAGCTGTCGCCGAGCGCGAGCTTTCGCGTGCGTTGCAGGTCGAGCGCCTCGAACAGGCGCGCGAAGCTGCGGTCCGGATCGTACCAGACGAGAACGCGGTGTCGCTGGAGCTCGCGCTCGACGCGCTGCCGCACGAACGTGGAAACGGGGCCGTCCATAGCCATCGCCAGGGTCACGCGACCCGCTCCAGAGCGTACGCGGCGGTCTCCACCATCGCGGTATCGAGCACGCCCGCCCCGAGATCGGCGAAGGCGATGATGTCCGTCTCCTTGAGCAGGATCTCCTCCCGCCACTTCTGGAAGCTGCTGAGGAAGAAGCCGGTGCGGCTGGTGATCGCGCCGAGGTAGCCGCGCAGATGAAGCAGCCCCAGGCCGCGCTCGACGAAGGCAGCATAGACGTCGTTCTTCGTGCGCGGGTAGGTCTTGTCGATGTACTTCTTCGACGGTGCACTCGCGGCGCCGAACGGCGGATTCATGAGCACCACGTCGTACGTCTGCATGAGCGCATCGAGGAACGCGACGCCGTGCGCCGCATCCTCGGCGAAGAGCCGCCGCGCGATGCCGTCCGTCTCCGCGTGCTCCGCGTAGGCGCGGAGCAGCTCGAGGATTCGGTTCTCGAGGCCGTTCCAGAACTCCTCGGCGGGCACCCGGCCGATCGGCAGCTCGCCCTGACGGTACTCCGGCGCCGTGAAGCCGGCGAGTCCGATCTGCTGGCCATGCGTGCGCAGCGCGTGCATCCGGTCGCGTAGCTCGCGCACCCGCTCCCGGATCGCGACCTCGGGCTTGAGTAGGGAGCCGGCCTCCGCCGCCAGCTCGTCGAGCTCGGTCCAGATGTCGCGCAGCACCGCCTTGAGCAGCCCGGCGTTCGGCTCGCCGTCGAGCGTGGAGAGGAATTCCTCGAACAGCGCTCTCTCCCCGGGCATCGGCGCGGCGAGCACGGCGTTGACGCGCTTCACCTCCGCCTCCGGATGGGCACGCTTCGCGCGCAGGTAGAGCGATAGCGCGGTGAGCTGGGTCGCGCGCAGGTCGATGTCGATGCCCCAGAGGTTGTGGGCGAGGATGAGGCCGGGCACGCGGCGGTCGAACTCGGCGCGGTCCGGGAACTCCCGCCGCAGCTCCGCGCCGGCCGGGTGGTCGTCCTCGTACGCCTCCCGGTAGATCACCTGGAGCAGCTCGAAGCAGTAATGCAGGAAGTGCCCGCTGCCGCACGCGGGGTCGAGGATCCGCAGCTTCCGCGGGTCCTTCGGCTCCCGCTTCTTCGGCTGCTCTCCCGGGCGGTAGACCAGGAAATCCCGCTCCTTGATCGACGTCGCCGGATTCATCTCCCACCAGAGGCGGCCGAGCGTGTTCTCCGCCAGGAAGCGCACCACGTACTCCGGCGTGTAGAACTGGTTGCGGAAGGACAGCTCGTATGCGTTCCGCGGAGCCGAGGCCTCCTGCCGCGCCTTCTTCCGCAGCTCCTCCGGCGTGAAGTACTGGTAGACCCACCCGAGAGTCTCGTCCTGATCCCACGCCGGCGCGATCTCCTCGGCGTTCAGCCGCTCGAGCACTTGCTTGAGCACCTGCGGGTCCGGGAACAGGTAGGACGGCGGCAACGTGCGGTCGAACAGCACCCGGACCTCGCCCGCGACGTCGTCGAAGAGCAGCTCGAGGAACAGGCGATAGCCACCGTCCGGCTGGCTCTGAGCCACCATCGGCGCCAGCTCCCGGAACTCCTTGAAGCCCGTGCTCTCGGGGCCGCGGGAAACGCACTCGGGCACGAGCCCGCGCCGCTCCATGAGCTTGAGCGCCGCGAGCCGGTTTAGCAGCGTGAACGCGGCCTCGCGCGCGAACTTCTCCACCGCCTCAGCATCTCTGCCCTTCCCCGACAACTTCTCGCGCTCGTGCGCGATCGCCGCCACGATCTCGGCGCGGCGGCGCCCGAGCTCCGGGCTGGCCTGGAGCGTCGGGTACTGCTCGATCGGCTGCACCTTGCCGCTGGCCAGCACGCCGTACGTGCCCTCGAGCTGTTCGAGCGCGCTCGACTCGAGAATCTCGCGGAGCGCGTTGACGGTGCGACGCAGGGCGTTGCGAAGTTCCTGGTCCATGGGCGCTAAACCTCCATGGCCGCGACCGCCGGAGCAGCGTCCGACCCGTTGGGCCACATCCGCGGCGTTGCGATTTGCGAAGGCGCCGAGGGAGCGTCGATCACGCCGGGGACCTTGGTGAAGAGATGCCGGCCGGCAGATCGGATGATGACAATCCGAAGCGCGTCGTATGACCCGGATCCTTCGTTCACGAGCGGCATGATCAGCGGTTCTCCACGTTCGTTATGTATGCGACTGCTCGCCGACCATCGCAGGCCGGAAGCAGCAGTCCACCGGCAACTGCCTGACACGAGGGATCCCGTCACCACTCCAACCGGGGCGTTCACGGCCGATGCTCATCGCCGTAGCCGTCGTGTGCCGGATAACTGCCAAAGCGCCCACCGTCCCTGATGTGGGATCCCCGGTGCAGACTGGCATCGTGACGGCGTTCGAGTTGGTCAGCGTACTTCGCCTTTGGCTGCATCGGTGCGTTGCGTCTGGTCACCTGCTTTCCCCTGCCGTACACATGTACCGTGACGAGGTGCGACCCCAGCTCCCGCTCCCGCACCTTCATGCTGCACCGGGGGCACTTGATCCAGACGTCTTCGACCACGGCGACCCGGTTCTGCTCGACCAGCTCGTCCACCCACTTCGGAATGCGGGGATGAGCGCCCTTTCCCGGCGCGTTCCGGGTGCGCGTGGGACTGTACCCTGGATCGCTGCCCCTGAGGTCCTTGAGCCTCCGCTGTAGCGGGCCGACCAGGGAAAGCTTTCTCGGGTGCATCTTCTTGAAGTGCGCCGCGAGCCTCGTCCCGAGCTGCGCACCGCAAAGGGGGCAGTTGATGAACCTCGGTACGGGCACGGGCTTCGACCGGGGCGCACGGGACGCTGCCGCGCCCGTTGCCGTGCTCGCGACAGTGCTGAAGATCTCCTTGTCATCCCGGAATCCCTGCGCCCGAGGCGTCGGCGGCTCGGTGTCGGGCCGCGGAACCGAGGCCACATTGGCGGCCTGCATCCTTGCCCTGGCGTCGAGGGACCGGCGGACATCGTCGGCCAGAGCCGTCTTGACCGTCCGCGCCGTGTAGCCCTTGTGCAGCTCGCCGGTGATTTGGTTCCGGAACCAGTAGTCGCCCCCAGGGCGCGCCGGCGCGTAAATGACTCCGACGACCTGGTTCCCGAGCAGGGCCCGCTCGCCTTCGACGGCGTGCACGAAGCGCAGCTCCATCGGGTCAATCCTGGCGGTGCGTCATCGCTTTGGAGCCGGGCTCGGCGGCACCGCCGGGCCGACCGCCCGCTCCAGCTCGTCCGCCGTCCCCCAGCTGTGCGGCGCGCCGCTCGGCTAACGGGCCTGGAGGCGGTATCCGGCGATGCCGCTCGGCCGGCGCGCATCGCAGCGCGGGCTCGGCACGACCCCGCTCCCCCGCTCCTGGTCGAAGCTCAGGCCAATCCAGCCGCAGGCATTGGTGGAACCCCGACATCCGTGCAGCAACGTCCTGCGCGACTATCTCCGGCATCCCACGGAGGCATGCGGCCTTCTTCGCCGATTGCGGTAGTCCGGACACCTCTCGTATCACATCGCACCACCGATGACTCGCTCCAGGCAGGCAATGGCCCGCCGAAGGCTCGAGGCATTCTGCGCGGCGATCTCGGGACGCCAGTGCTGCTCGACGTACTCGATGAGGCGCGAATTGTACGCCGGGCCAACCGATCGTCCACTACCCTCGCGCGGAACGATGTCCTCCCGGATGTCGCGGCGTCGCGATGCGCGAGCGAGATTCACCAACGCCTGCTTTGGATCGACGATGGTTTCAGGGTCGCGAGGCACACGGCCGCGGGCCACTCCGAGGAACCTGGCCATCGCCTCGGCGTCCGCCATGAGCCAGGACTCGACCTCACACACCGCGACCCGAAAACACAGGTGGTCCGCCGGTTCCGGCACCCACGCATTCCGCAGCTGTGGCGCGCACTCCGCGTCACGGTCGAGATCGATCAGCACGATCCACGGGGTATGGCGCGCGGCGTTGTTGTAACCGTTGATCCTCTCTCGCAGCGCGGGCTTGCCGTTCTTGCCGTACACGGTGCCGGGCAGGCCGCCAGCCACGGTGATGAGTCGGCGTACCACCGCTTCGTCGACGATGCCCTCGACCGCCGCCGATACTACCACGCGAGCGGGCACCGCCATCACCGCGGGAACAACGTGAGTTGCTCGGCTCGCTCGGGGCGCGTGCGGGGGATGACGACATCGGCAAGCGAGACCCCTCCGTGGAGCAGATCGCGGATCTCCTGATGCGATCCAGCCGTCGTCACCTGCGTCCCCTCGGCTCCGGGCTCGAGGAGCAGCACCTCGTCGAGCCCGATGCCTTCGTCACGCAGCAGATCGGGGGAATGCGTACTGAGAAAGATCTGCCTGCCCGTCCGCCGCTGGACGCGCGCGAGCACCTGCGGCAGGAGCCGAACCAGCTCCGGATGGAGCGAGAGCTCGGGCTCCTCGAGCAACAGCGGGCCTCCGCGGTCCATCACCGCCCAGAGCAGACCCAGCAGCCGCAGGGTGCCGTCGGAGAACTGCGCCTCCGTCTGCCACGCGCCCGGTGGACGCCAGTGCCGATATTTGCCGCGCAGGTGCGGGGTGCCGCGCTCGTCCCGCCACAGCTCGATTTCAGCGAGCTGCGGAACGGCGATGCGCAGCGCCTCCTGGATACGCCGCAGACGCGCCTTCCGGGTATTCTCCTGGGTCTTCGCCACCTGCTCGAGGAAATCGCCGCCGAACGGATCGTTCGCGCGCCCCACGGATCGGTCCGGCTCACGAACGAGCTGCGGGACGATGTGTAGGTAGCGGATCGAGCTGAAGAACGTCGCCAGGTCTCGGAACTCCCGATTTACGTTCACCTGCTCGAGGTAGGTCTGCGTCAGGCGCGCGGGGTCCGTCCTGTCATCGGGCTCAGGTCGATCCAGTAAGACGTGGTCGCCTGCACGGACCTGCTCCCTCTTCACGATTGGGCGGCGTTGATTGTCCTGGTTAAACGCCACGAGATAGTGCCAGGGCGGCGTACCGGCCGACGCGTGGACCTCGACCTCGATCTCGACATCCATTTTCATCCCTCTGGCGGCCAGACTCCTGATCGGGCTTACGCCGCCGCGCCGCGCGACGGCCTCCTGCAAGCCCCCGCCGGACGACGCCAGATCCCTGAGAAATCGAAAGGCATCCAGGAAGTTCGACTTCCCCGACGCATTCGGCCCCACCAGGAACATGCGATCCTGGAGGCTCACGCTCACGCGCGAGAAGTTCTTCCAGTTCTGCAGCCGAAGACTCCGGAACCTCAGATCGGCGCTCATGTCACCCCGCCTCCAGATGATGGCCCTTCCCCTCTCCCCTGTATCGGCGTCGTCATGGCATCCACCGGGTAGGGAGCAGCGCCCGAAGTACGCACTCCCCCTTTGCACCACCGCCGTGCGGGACGGCATCAGCGCATCGTCGGGCCGGGCGTCGTTCTCCTCCCCCGGCGATCGCCTCCGGCCATGCTACCCCGAACGCGCTGAGTCGCGAATCCCCATCGCCATTTCAAGCACCGGCCGTGCGAGAAATCGATCCAGCGTGCGGCTGGACGACAGGCTCACGGGGTGGGCCGCACCATCACCGCTCCATCCCGTGGGCGATGGCGAGACTCCGATCCTCGCGGCACTTTTCCCGCACCCGGTCCGGCCAGTACTTCATGGCCAGCCTGGCCCAGTCGTAGTCGCCCTTCTCGAGCTTCTTCCAGACCTGCTCCGGCTCCTTCCACGGCACCAGCTCGTGCAGCGGGGCGAGGTTGATGATCACGCCGTCGTCCAGGTCAGGGGCGTAGCCGCGCTCTGCCAGGGCGCGCAGCCGCGCCTCGAACCAGTCCAGCTCCTCGAGGAGCTGGAGTTTGCCCTCGATCTCCTTCTCGATCCGGCTCCGCTCCCCTCCCCCGGCGCTCTCCCGGGAGCGACGCAGGTCCTCCAGTCGCCTCGCCTCCAGCTCCCGCTTGGGGCCGACGTAGCGGGTCAGCACCTGCCAGAGCGTATCCCCCGTGAGCCGGTGGTAGTAGAGCCACACGCTGTAGTCGGCCTGGCCACGCCCGGGGTTGCTGGTGAGGCGCCAGTAGATCGGGGCCTTGCGCCGGCTCTTGCTGTAGCGCTGGATGTGGAAGTCGAAGAAGGTCTTGCCCAGCTCCGTCGCCTTCTGGGTGCGGAACCAGTCGCGCAACGTCCGGGGCGTGCGCGCGCCCGCCTGCAGGATCCCGAGCGCCTCCTCCTCGATCTCCCGCGCGCGCTCCGTGCCGCCGTACACGTAGGCCAGGACCTCGCGCACCTTGGCGAGGATGTCACGCGGGTGGCCGGGATCGTCCACCAGGATGCCGTCCCAGGCGACCTCGATCGGGTACTCGGCGGCCGTGACGCTCTCCGGCCCCTCGAAGCTGCCGGGCTCGGGGAGCGTGATCGCGTCCGGGCGGGCGCGGAGCCATGCCTCCGAGGCGATGCGATCGGGCGTGGCCGGGAGGCCGTCGGGGCCGACCAGCCCGCCGGGGGCTACCCGCGGCAGGCGCTCGAAGGGGCCCTGGAGGGCGGGGATGAGCGAGGCGTCGTGGGCCATGCGAATGTCCCAACGGCCGAAGGCGACGCCGACGCACCACATGAGGAGGTTCGCGACGCGGAGCTGAACTTCGTCGGCTGCAGACTCGTTGAAGAACGCCTCCAGGTAATTGACGTCATAGGGCGGGGACTCGGATCTATCGACCGACGCTCCGAGTCTCCGCTCGATTTCCTCATCGGCCTCCTCGCGCAGCCTGTTCGCCTCAGAAGCTCGAATGGACAGGCGTGCTTGATCAGCCAGGGACGCTCTCAAGCCAAGTCGGCGATCCCCGCTCGCCACCGTGAACACGGGTGAGATTTCGTTCGATGTGTCGATCTCGCGCAGGAGCTCCACGATGCGCTCAGCGCGCGGAGCAAGATCCGAGAGCTCGAGGTCGCGAACGTAGATCGAGTTGAGATAGCCATGGTACTTGTGCTGCGCCGTGAACCGATTCACCACAGCGGCGAACACGCGTGAATTCGCGAGGAGTAGAACGTCCCAATTGTCGTTGCGCCCGACCGGGAACAGCGCCTGCCCCTCGACAGTGAAGGCGTGTTCCGCGGGAAGCGGGTACGCGTACATGAAACCGGTCCTCTTGCCGTACCCAGCGCCGGCTCTCCCGTAGCTATCATGGCTCGTCAACGTGCCAGATGCGTAGGATAGGACAGACCGCCACGTGCCGCAGTCCGCACGCACGAGCCAGAGGCTCGGGTGATAGTAGGGGGCGTATGGGCTCCCGTTGTTCGTCCTGGCCCAGCGGTTGGAGAGACCGATGCTCCTGGGATCCACCTCCCAGCTCGTTCGGAATAATTGGTCCGCGTTTGCCACGCAGAGGCCGCGTTCCGCCTCGAATATGAGGCTGCTGACCGGAGCACCCGTGTCAAATAGCGCAGCAACATCGTCAGGCAGGTCGTACACCCACGCTGAATCGGGGTAGCGCGTGAAGGTGTGCCGCGAAACCGCAAAGGTGCCCGCCGCGTCGACGCCGCTGCGCAGCTGGTGCACGCATTCGGCGAGCTTGCGGTGCTTCTCATCGACAGGGGCGTTCAGTAAACGGACGAACCACCCCTCCGTCTTCGGGTTAGAGTTCGATCGCAATGTGGGCCATCAGCTTGAGCGTTCGCTTCACCACCGTATCGCCTGCACCTCCCCGCGGCTGGCCACCGCCAAATCGCTGCGAGAGATACGTTTGGGCCACATTCTCCACAGTTTGTGGAGCGCCCGTCCTCATCTCCTCGGCAATAATGTCAGCAGCGCGGACTGCCACCAGCAGTTGCACGCCCGTCTTGACGGTTCGCCAAACGAGCTGATCTCGCGTCTCCGGTCCCTGCGGATCTAAGCCGTTCCGAAGATCGGTCCGCGCCCGGACAACCTGGAGTACCTGGGGATACACCCTAGCCATGAGCACCGCCAGGGGGACGATGCTGTTCGCGTGGCCCTGAAGGTGGTTCACGCCTCTCACACGGCGAACCAGTGCGAGCGCGTCGGCAACGCCATGTGCCGCGAGGTCAGTGATTGCGTGCCGCGTTGCTGCCACAGCGGTTGTGAAGACCGGTTCCCGGCGAAGATCCGCCATGCGATTCTCCTGGCGCTGGTTCAATCATGTGGCTTGGCCACGCGTCACGACAACGGCATGCTCCGCGTTCACTGGCGTTCATCCAGGAAGCGTGCGACGAGGGGCAGCATCCGCTTCAGGGTTGGGCTTCCGCCACCACCTGTCGTTGTGTATCCACCCCATCTCTCCGGCATGATCCGCCGGAGGATCGAAAAGTTGAAGTCGAGGTCGTCGTCGCGCAAACTGGCGTTGCGATCAAGGAAATCGCTCCATGAGTCGGTTACATCTTCGGCGATCCGCGGGACGGAGACGAGCTTCGCGTTGGCTAACCTCTGGCGCAGAGCCGCGCGTGCGGGGTCCAGCAGAAAGACCAGCGCTCCGTAGTACGTCTGCTTCACGTGTCCTTGCAGGTTATGCTTTCCGCCGTGGCGCGCCAACAACTCGGTGGCGGCGGGCTCGGGACGCGTTCGCAGGAACCGGATGAATTCAGAGAGCGGCGGCAGGTTCGTTGGCCGAACGGCTGGACGTGGAGCGACGAGTTCGTCCGCGAGCTCCACAGCAGCCTGCATATCGCCCGACAGTTCTGCCTCGCCGCGGGCGTGCTCCGTCTTGATGGCGTCCCAAGTCGTCGAAACGAAGGCCGCCAGATCCTCCACAGTGATCTCGGTAAGGGATCCGCGCAGCTGCCCCACCACCCGCAGGAGCGAAGGAACCTCGGTCGCATCCAGCTCACACACCAGCTCTAGGTTCCGCTCGAATCCCATCCACGAGAGATTCGGCGATCCAATCCACGCCCATTCTTCGTCCGCCATATAGATCTTCGCGTGCAGCTTCCGGGCGACACGTAGCGTCACGCGATCGGACCCGAACTTCTCAAGGTCCTTTAGCAGTGCATTCGGATCAGGAACGCGGTTCGCCCAATCGAACGGATTCAGCCGCGTCCAGAATTCGAGCGTTCCGTCGTCCCTCGGACGGATCCACGGAACCGAGCTTCCGCTGTAGAACGGCGAAGAGACGAGCACGTTCTCCGCTTGGGAGCACCGGCGCCGCAGAATCTTCCGGTCAGGTGTTCTTATCGTGGCCACGGTCTGATCACTCTCTGGTTGCCGAGCGTTCGCTCGCAGCGAGGCCATGGGCGATGGCGAGGCTCTTGTCCTCTCGGCACCTCTCGCGCACGCGCTCGGGCCAGTACTTCATGGCCAGCTTGGCCCAGTCACACTCCCCGTCCTCGAGCTTCTTCCACACCTTCTCCGGCTCGCTCCACGGCACCAGCTCGTGCAGCGGGGCGAGGTTGATGATCACGCCGTCGTCCAGCTCGGGCGCGTAGCCGCGCCCGGCCACGGCGCGCAACCGCGCCTCAAACCAGTCCAGCTCCTCAAGGAGCTGCAGCTTCGCCTCGATCTCCTTCTCGATGCGGCCCCGCTCCCCCGCGCCCGCGCGCTCCCGCCCACGCCGCAGCTCCTCGAGCCGCCTCGCCTCCAGCTCCCGCTTGGGGCCGACGTAGCGGGTCAGCACCTGCCAGAGCGTATCCCCCGTGAGCCGGTGGTAGTAGAGCCAGACGCTGTACTCGGCCTGGCCACGCCCCGGGTTGCTGGTGAGCCGCCAGTAGATCGGCGCCTTGCGCCGGCTCTTCCTGTAGCGCTGGATGTGGAAGTCGAAGAAGGTCTTGCCCAGCTCCGCCGCCTTCTGATTGCGGAACCAGTCGCGCAAGGTGCGCGGCGTGCGCCCGCCCTCCTGCAGGATCCCGAGCGCCTCCTCCTCGATCTCCTGCGCCCGCTCCGCGCTCCCGTACACGTAGGCCAGGACCTCGCGCACCTTGGCGACGATGTCGCGCGGGTGGCCGGGGTCGTCGACCAGGATGCCATCCCAGGCGACCTCAATCGGGTAGTCTCTGGCCGTGACGCTCTCGGGGCCCTCGAAGCTGCCGGGCTCGGGGAGCGTGATCACGTTCGGGCGCGCGCGGAGCCACGCCTCCGAGGCGATGCGGTCCGGGGTGGCCGGGAGGCCGTCGGGCCCGACAAGGCCGCCCGGGGCGACCGGCGGCAGCCGCTCGAACGGGCCCTGCAGCGCCGGGATGAGCGACGGGTCCCGGGCCATGCGCACGTCCCAGCGGCCAAAGGCCACTCCCACGCACCACATCAGAAGGTTCGCCACGCGGCGGGACGCATCTTCACCGATGGCTTCTTCGCCCGCTTCGCCTCCCGCGTCATCCTCATCGGCATTAGTCGCGTCCGCCGCGGGCACATCGATGGGATCAGGATGGTCGTCGGGCCGTGCCGGCGCCGCGTCGCTCTCCTCAAGCCCATATAAGGCGCATACCTGCCGATCCAGGGAGGTCTGCGCGTCCGCAGCCCACGCGGACACGCCCGCGCCGTTTGCCTCCTCGACCGCCACCGTCTGTGCTAGACCGAACTCCGGCGCACCGTCCCGGATCAGGGAGGGCAGGCCAAACGCGTGACTGGTCTCGTTCCAGCGATCAGAGATCCGAATGTACTCGAAAATGAAATCGCAGGGCTCGGTCAAGCCAGCGGCATTGGCAAGGTGCGGAACCGGGAGCTGCTGGATGACGCCGACCTCGTACGAACGAGCCGCCGCGGCGACAGCCGCGAGCGTGGTGGCGATTAAGGTCTCGGCGAGGCTGCTTTGGAGGAGCGCTTGGAGAACCGTCAGGCGCTGCGTATCATCCCCGGCGACGAAGGCGGACGGACCCTTGTCGGCGAATGCGCAGCCGGCAGGAAGCCGGCGAACGCTCAATCCGCTCGTTGTCCGCCGCGGCCACGTCAGCCCCGGCCGGAAGTAGAACTCCTCGTTCTGCGGCCGTGAAGCAAGGCGTCCATCTGGCTTGTAGAAGTTCTTGATCTCCGCCCCCCGCCCGAACCAGTTCACCACCAGGTGCACGTCGGCGTAATACGGGCTGTAGCTCCCGCCTTTGGCGAAGTGCACCCAGCCGCGGCCGTTCCGCGTGTCCTCCGGCGAGAACCCGATTCGGCGCGGGTCCACCTCCCACCACGCGCGCACGAAGCGGGAGTCGTCGGATGTCTGTAACCCGACCCTGACCGTCCCCGCGTTTCCCTCCAGCGGCGGGAACTCGCGGAAGATCCGGCGGATCCCGTTGCCGGCCCAATAGGCGAACGGCGACCCAGGGATCGACGCGAACTCACGCATCTCGATGCAGAAGACCTCGCCCGTCTCTGCGCCGCACCGGTGCCGCTCGATCCGGTCGCGCAGCGCCTCCGACCTCCGCTCCGGCTCCGCGTCGTGCACCCGGATGAATGCGGCGCAGCTCATGACCAACCTCCGGCGTGCGCCACGATCTCGGCAACTACGGCCCCGGTTTGCGCGCGCGCGTCCGGCTCGTCCGGCTCATCCCGGTCCTCGCGCCCCCGACCAAGCCGCAGTTCCATGTGGAGGCCGCGCGAAACCGGAAGGCATCGGTTCGTGAGATCGCTGCGCACCGCGGCCGGCTCCCCCGCGGCCTTCGGCTCCGCGGGCAGACCCGCGGCGGCCGCGCGCGGGGTTCCGACGTGCTCGAGGTCGTCTACGCCCCCAGTGGCGAGGCGCCGATGCAGCGCCTGCGCGGTTGCTGTGGCGGCCGCAAGCGCGGCCGCGCGCTTGGGCGGCCCGAGGATAACGGCGTCGCTTGTACCGGCCGTCATTCCAGCACCACCGTCTCGCCTCTGGAGATCGCCTCCAGGCACTCCGCCCGTATGCGCCCCACCACCTTCTCTACCTCGTCCTCCGTGCGGATGCCCTCCGGCGCGAGATGGCTGAGGCGCACCCGCCGCACGACCGGCGCCGGCTCGTCCGGGCCCTTCGAGAGGGCCTCGTAGGCCTCGACCAGTCGCTGCACTGCCTCTGCGTGCATCCCGTCGAGCGCGTAGACCCCGCTCCGCAATTCGGCCAGCGACGCACCCGAGGCCGCGTCCGCCTTGGCGACCAGTTGCTCGAACGGCCGCAGCAGCGCCGCCCGGCTCTCCTCCGGCACCGCCTCCCAGATCTGGCGGTTGCGCAGGTCGTCGACGTGGCGCCGCACGGCCTCGGTGAGCTGCCCGGCGAACTCGGTGCGCCGCGCGTCGTGCGCCTGCCGGATCTCCTCGCCGCGATGGTGGATCGACTTGAGGTGCTCGAAGAAGTCCGGCGAGCCGAGCTTCTCCGCGAGGTCGGCAGCCGCCTCGGCTACCTCGCTCGCGCCGACTGCCTGAAGCTGCGGCCACAGCGTGTGCAGGGCGTCCTGCGCCCGGCGGAGGGAGGAGAGCGTGGAGCCCGCCAGCACCGCCTCCAGCCGCGCCACCCGGGCGAGCCCCGAGCGGAGCGCATCGCGCTGCTCGTGGAACGCCTTGATCGTGTCCACAGCGGAGCCCTCGCCGATCCCGTCGAGCGTCGTGACGAACTCCGTCAGCGCCTCGGCGCCGGGGAGGCCGTTCGCCTGGAGCTTCGCACGCGTGTCCACGACGCGGGTGCGCTCGGCCGGGAGGTGGTTGCGTATCGCGCTGGCGAGCGCGCCCTCGTCATGGTAGGAGACCGGCTCGCCGTACAGCTCCTCGAGGGCCTTCGCGCACTCGACGCGCATCGGGAACGTCAGCTCGTCCTCGCGGGGCGCGAAGGTGGCGCTGCGGAAGACCTGCGGCTTGCGGAACACGTCGAGCACGCCGGTCTCGGTGTAGCTCGTGTAGCGCTTCCCGTGGTAGACCTCGATCTTCCCGGCCCGGAATAGCGTGGCCGTAAGGAGCATCACCACCTCGAGGTCCCAGCCGTAGCCGAAGCCGGTAAAGGCGGTCTCGAGCAGCTTCCCGGTCGCCTTCTGGCCGTAGTTCTTCTGGCGCTCGATGAAGCCGAAGACCTCCTGAGCGGCCGGGCGCTGCGGCTCGATGCGGTAGTCGCCGGCCTGGCGCACGACCAGCCCGAGGCCGCCGTCGCCATCGCCGTAGACCGCGGACAGGCCGGCCAGGCTGTCCGACTCGAGGATCTTCGCCGCCTCGGCTGCGCTCTTCACCTGGACCGCGGCCATGTCGAACTTGGGGAACAGCTTGGGCACGGCGGCCCTGAGCGCACCGCGCGCCGCCTCGCCGAGGTCGGTCCCGAAGTCGGCGACCGGGGTCTGGACCCCGCGGAAGAAGCTGTCGCCCTGGACGACCGCGCGCTTGAGCTGGCCGGTGAGCTTGGCGCGCAGCGTGCTCTGGCGAGTCTTCTCGTCGGAGAAGAGTTTCGACTCCTCGGCCGAGAGCTGCTCGCGCTCGTACTTGCCCACCATCTGGAGCGACCGATGCAGGTCATCCACCACGCGGAGCAGCTCGTCGGGCGTGGCCACGACCCAGTGGATGGCGTTCTGGCCGCTCTCGGTGTTGCTCTCCTGGCGCGCGGCGTCGCGCGCGGCGGCGAGCCCCTCCGGCTCGAGAACGATCCGGGTACGCAGCTCGATGCCCCCCGAGCCCTGCGCCTTCTGTCCGTTCACGACCGGCGCGAGGCTGAAGGTCTTGATCCCGCCGTGGCGGTAGCCGCCCACCTCGCCCAGAAGCTGGAGCGCCGCGTCCCGGAGCAGGTCCTGGCGGTGCTTGGGGAGCACCTCGATCCCGCGGCGCTCGTCCTCCCAGCTCCGCCCCACCTGCGAGAGCAGCTCCCAGCCGCTCTCGGTCTGGCGCGCCTTGCCGGCCTTCCGCAGCTCCTCGAGCGCGGCCTCGACTTCCGCGCGCCGCGGCGCCGCGTCCACGCTCGGGTGCAGGACGACGGCGAGATTTTCCGGGGTGCGCGCCACGGACGGGACGAACTGAAGGAGCGCCAGCGCCTTGGCGACCTGCGTCTCCATCGCGTCGGCGCCGAAGCTCTCCTGGATCTCGTCCACGTCGTGGCGTCGCTCGGTGGCGACGAGCCCCTTGAGCAGCTCGTAGACCTGGGCGAGGGTAACGAGGCGGCCGACGGGCTCGTGGCCGAGGCGCGTCTCGTCGTTGATCAGTACCTGCTGCGCGAGCTTGATGATCGTGCGATTGGCGCCGCCCACGTGCTTACTTGCCCCTGCCTGCGTGCGCAGGCCGGAGACGGTCTCGATAAGCAGGTCGATCTGATACGGCAGGAACGGGTAGAGGTCGGCGAAGGTGTCGGCATCGAGCGGCGGGCCCTGGAGGCGGCCGGAGAGGCGCGTGGCCTCCGCGAGCTTTCCCTTGTGGGCCTCGTAGAGCGAACGGAGCGCATCCTTGGCCGAGGGCTTCTTCTTGAGGACGCGCTGGCTGGTCACCTCGCGGATGTCCGAGGGCGCGAGGTCGACGGAGGTGGCGAAGCGGTCCTGGAGCCGGGCCAACTCGACCTGATGCCCGCCGAGGTTGTCGACGACTTCGGTCAGCCGCTCCTGCGAGGTGACCACGATCCAGACCTGGCCCTTCCATTCGTGCGCGTGGTTCTTCCCCTCGCGCCCGAGCGCCTGCACGAGCCCTTGCAGGTCGAGCATCTTCTGGTTGCTGCGGGCGACGTACTGCCCGACCTCGTCGATGATGAAGACCAGCGCGCGGCCGCCGCCGCGCCGGCCCATCAGCTCCCACGCCCGCCGCGCGACGAAGTTCGCGTTGATCTCGAGGGCAAGCGGCGTCCGGGCCCAGGAGTCGGCGTGCGGGTAGGTAGCCGGCTCGAGCTCATGGAGCACGCGGCTCGCGCGGTTGCGGGCGGTGGCGGCGAAATGCTTCTGCTCGTCCCAGTCGGCGCCGAACGTGCGCGCATACGCCTCCACGAACGCCGCCAGCTTCCCCTCGTTCTCGAGCTGGATCTCCAGCTCGGCGATCGCCGGGTCGGCGGCGTAGCCCAGCTCGCGGATCAGGACCCGGTAGACGATGTCGGTCAGCGTCTGGGCGGAGTCGGTGACGACCGCGGTGGTCGAGACGTCGAAGATCACGGCCTTGGTTGGGATCTGCTCGTTGATCGCGCGCAGCAGCGCCGCGATCTCGGGGTCCTCCGCCTGCCGCGCGAAGAGCTCGGCCGCGGAGACGCCGTCCAGGTCGCGGTTCTCCAGCGCGTAGCCGAGGATCTTGGCGAAGGAGGACTTACCGGCGCCGAAGAAGCCCGAGATCCAGATGCCGATGCCTTCGTGAGGCTTGTTGGGAGTCTCGCGGTAGCGCTCGAGGATCTTCCGGTAGAACGCCTTGATGGACGTCGTCGGGACGTACTCCTCGATCTCGTCCCGGACGACCGCCGCGTTGGTCTGGTCGACCTTCACGACCTCCTCGATCGGCCGGTCCACGTCCCGATCGAAGAGTTCGAGGATCCGCTGTGTCATCACGGTTGCCATCGCGCTTCGGGTTAGGCGTAGATCGTTGGTCGGTAGTTCGGGCTGGGGTCGCAGACGCCCATGAACCGCAGCTCCGTCGGGCCGGTCATCGTCCCCGGGTAGAGTAGGAGCGTGGGGATCCGGACGTGGCCGATCAGCCGCTCGAGCAACGCCGAGGTGCGGTAGATGGGGAAGAGTTCGCCGGCGCGGCTGAGCAGCGCGAAGTCGCGGACTCGATCAGCATCCGCAAGCTGCTCGATGATGCGCCGCTCGAGCGGCCCCGGTTCGTGCTCGTGCTGGCCGGCGACCATCGTATGCGCCTGATGCAGAATGGCTTCGAGCTCGCTCCCGAACGCCTCCTCTACCTCCAACGCGCGCGGTCCGAGCGGGCTCTCGTCCAGGCACGCCCAGAGAAGCGCGCCCAGGTCCACGCTCCGCACCCGCTTCCCGCCATTCTCGAGACGGGTGGCGAAGAGGCTGGCCTGGCGCCGCATCTCCAGCTCCTCGGCCGGGTCGTAGACGAAGATACCGAACGGGATGTCCGTCGAGGGCCCGAGCGGTCGTCCCGCCAGGATCTTCTGCTCGAGCTGCTCAAGACGCTGCTTCAACGATGGCATGGACGTAGGCGTCCAGGTCCGGGTAGCGCCAGTCGAAGCGTCGGATGTCGCCCGCCGCGGAGTACGTGAAATGCCCGTGGGCGGCCGCGTCGAGGATCGCATCCTCCGCCGCGCGCGGCGAGAGCAGGAGTAGCCGCCAGTCCTCGTGCTCCACGATGCGCTTGGCCGTGTGTCCCTCGTCGCGGAGCGCGTAGGCGATGTAGCCGACAACCTCGTGCGGGATCCGGAACGGCGCGATCCGCTTGCGGATCTTCCCCTCGAGGAGGCCGAAGTCGCGCAGCGTGGTGAGCGCCGCCTGCCCGAGCTTCTCGAGCACGGCGGCGGAGTACGTCGCCGGCACGCGCCCCTCGGAGTGCAGGCGCCGGACGAAGCGCACGACATCGGTCGTGGTGATGGAGTCGATCCCCTGCTCCCTCAGCCCGTAGAGGAGTTCCGTGCCCACGAGGTAGAGGAGGTGCTCCGCCCTCGTCGTGTGATAGTACATCACCTCCAGCACGACCTCCCGTGGCAGGCCCGCCGCAGCCAGGCGCGCGACGTGGGCGGCCGGCTGCGTCGCGCCCTCCGGGAAATAGCGGCGTGCCAGGACTTGCTTCACGAGGTCGTGGGCGCGGCTCCGAGAGACCTTCCCCAGGAGGTTCTCGTCGATGGCGCGGCGCTGGAAGTCCGCCGGCGGCTCGCCCTCCCGCCAGAGCCGGAGAAGCTGGAGCACGTCGGCGCTGCCCGCCGCACCCTTCGTCAGGTTCGCGTTGACCTCCGTCGAGCGGGGCGGCATCAGCTCTCGACGCGGAAGTACGGCACAACGAGCCGGCCGCGATCCGAGGCCGCGTAGGCGGCCGCGAGCCGCGTCGCGATCCGCCGCCGCGACGTCGCGTTCTCCAGATCGGGGGGCCGCAGCGACCCCAGGAGGATCCGATCGCCGTCTGCCGGTTCGCTGCCAGGCTCGATGCCCGCTTCCCGGAGCGCGTCCGCGACGGTCCCCGTTGGGCGTGCGGTCCGCAGCTCCGGAGTCCACCCCTCCGCCTTCCGCTCGATCAGCCAACGCTCGAATGCGCCCTCGAACGCCTCGCCCAGGTTGAACAGGTGGACGACGGGCTCCTTCGGCATCGCCTCGTCGTGGCGGAGCCGCGCCGCCATGAGCGCGAGGTGCACCGCGGCGAGCGTCGGGGCGCGGCGGAAGATGCGCGGCAACGCGTACTCGCCCGCTTCCGTGAGGGCGTGGGAGCGCCACCAGGCGAAGGCGTCGCTCTCGCCCAGGCGCGCGACGGCGGCGCGCAGGGCGAGGAGGTCTCCGAAGCGCGAAGTCGTGGCGGTCGTGACCATCTCGAGAGGACTCGGGACGACGAGAAAGGGCTCGCATAATGGCACGTTTGCACTTGCCCAGCAAGACGACCGGAGGCGAATGCGACATCCATCACAGCCTTGCGGTCGACCGTGTGAAGAAGATCGGGGCCGGGTCCGACGGCGAGGTGCAGGCCGCCGGCTGTTCGCGAGGACGGCCCGCAGCCACAGGGTATGGTGTGGCAGGTGCCGCGCGGCTTGTTCACCTCGTCGATCCACCGGTATTCTATCTTTGCCGTCGGCCGGTTCGGACGCCCGCGCGCGCCGCCATCCCTGAGATCACCCCCCGCCGACAACGGACGACCAACCACCAAGCCCGGTGATGCCGCCCCGCCATCTGCTCACGGTCTGGAACCCCTCGTACGCGAACGATCCCCTGGATGCCCACCTTCGCGTGCTGCTCCACTGGGCCGCGCGGCGGCGCGCGGGCGAGGCCACGGACGATGACGTGTAGGTCTGGTGGGCCAAGATCCGCTCGGTGAACCGCGAGAGCCATCGACTACCGCACCTGGACGACATCCTGGCGCTCGAGGCGCAGATCGAGGCTGGCGTGGAGACGCACCTTACCTCACTGATTACCGGTCGCTCTACGTCGCTCTGCTCGACGAAGTCGTCGCCGAGGATGTCCTGCGCGAGTGGGACGAGGCCGACCAGGCACCGGAGTACTACCGCACGATGCGCGTGGATGTCTGGTTCCGCCTCCTGGACGTCCGCCGCATCGTCGCCGACGACACGCTGGCCGTGATCCAGGAGCTGAAGCGCCTTCGCAACGTGCGCTACCACGACCGCCCGGTCTCGCTGTACGGCGGCATGACCGAGCTGCCGCTGGTCGTGACGCGTCAGGAGGACGTGGCGTGGTTCGGGGATCGCGAGGCGTTGCTCGAGGGGCAGCTCTGGGCGGAGCGGGATGCGGAGAACCGCACGGAGACGGAGCGTATGGCGCGTGAGCTCCGCGACAACCTGATCGGGCCGGAACTCTGGGCGGTGCTCGAGCCCACGACGCGGACGTTCCTGGCTTCGGCCGAGGCGGTGTTCCGCGCGCGCCGGGAGGATCCGGCGTTCGACTACTCGGCCCCGGCCGCGGAGCTGGCAAAGGCGGTCGAGACGGAGCTGAACGCCCTCATCTTCCCCGCGACCGCGCGGCTCCTGCGCGACGCCGCGCCGGCGGAACGTGAGATCGTCGTGGAGGGTCGCCGCCTGGACCTCGGAGGCGCGGTACCCCATCAGTCGCTCGGGACGGTCCGGGGGCTGCTCACGCACGGCTCCGCCCTGCCGAAGACGCTGCGCGCGGCGTACGCCCAGGACGCGAACTCTCTGCTCGGCGAGCTGCCGCGCTACCTCGAGCCGCTCGTGAAGCTGCGAAACCCGGCCGCCCACTCGGAGGCGGTCGCCCGCGAGGTGGTGGCGAAGCTGCGCGCGGACGTGCTGGGGATCGGATGCGAGGGGCTGATCGTGCGACTGGCGCGGGCGAAGCTGCGCGGAGGTGGACGCCGCCGGGCAAGCGACCGCCCGTAGCCGCCGGGGTACGGGGTCAGCCAGGCGAGCGATTCGGCGGCGCTTCCGCGGGCGCTCCTGCCGGGACGCTCAACGCGGCATGTCTCGCCGTCGTGGCCCCACTGTCGCGGCGCCTTCAGCGCCGTCGTAGCCGGTCCGGGCGGCGGCCCTCGGGCGACCGCCGCCGAGGGCCACCGCCGCGCGGCATCATGACCAGCGCATCATCACTCCTGGCTGCGGGCCGCCGCCTTCGTGTCCGCGAGCCCGGCGTACGAGACGGCGAACAGCAGGCCGTGCTTGGCGGCGGCCCAGACGGCGTCGACGGGCGCGCTGGTCGTCGGGTCATGGTTGCGGGTCTTGCGCCTGACCTCGGAGTCGAGGCTCTGCGAGCGGCCGTCCCGATCCACGCGACCGTCGCCGTGGTCCACGACGCGGCCGCGCAGGGAGAACGCGGGCATGCCGTTCCGGTACGCGCGGACGCAGTCGCCGCATCCGCCGACGGGATTCACGGCGCCCGTCGTCCCGTAGAGGACGTTGGAGGCGGCAACGGCCATCCTCGCCGCCGCGCTGTTGACGGCGTCGAAGCCCGGGATGCCTCCCTCGAGTCCGTTCTTGCTGTTGATGGAGTAGTGGTAGGTGCACCCCAGCTTCGCGCACTCCTCCTTCGCGATGGCCATGATCTGGTTGTGCACGCGCCAGAGGTCCGCCTCCTTGAGCGCGTGCATGTTGAAGCGCACGGACGCCTCGGTGACCGTCTGGTTCAGGGTGTTCCCGGCCTGGACGACGGCCATGTTCAGCATGACGAGGTCCTTCGGTCGGTCGGCGGCGGTGCGCTCGCTGGACGCGGCTCGGGGGTCGCGGACCTCGCGGCTGATGCGGGTGATGATCGGGCCGAGCGCATCGACGGCGTGGCGGTCCCATTCGCTGCGGTCGACGGGGACGAAGACGCGGAGCTGCGAGCGGTGGCGCACCTCGATGCTCCCGACGCTGACGCCGGCGCCGCCGCCGCCGTGCAGTTGGACCATGATGTCGCCCTTGCGCCAATCGATGTTGTGCGGGTAGTTCGAGAGCACGAACAGCTCGGCGCCGCGGCTGGCGTTGTCGTTGAGCGGCTCCTCGCCGGTGAGGAAGACGAACCACACATCGCCCCTGGTCTGGATCTGGCCGGCGTTCATGGCGCGGAGGATCGTGAGCACCTGCGTCACGCCCATGAGGTCGTCACCGGCGCCGGGGCACCAGACCCGCCCATCCGCGACGAACGCCTCGACCGGCTGGTCCTTCGGCCAGATGGCGCTGTTGTCGTGGTGGGCGTTAAGGACGACCGTCGGCCCGCCGCCGGTCCCGCGCCGGATGCCGATGACATTGCGCTGGTCGTCGATGTGCACGTTCTCGAGCCCGTACATCCGGAGCAGCTTCCAGAGGTGGCGAGCGCGATAGATCTCGTCGCCGGACGGGCCAAGGGCGTTGCAGATGCTCAGCCATTCCCGAACCGTCTCCTCGTCGGAGCGGTCGATGTACGCCATCGCCTTCTGGACCTGCGGCGCGGCGAGGACGCGGCGGGCGACGGCCTCCTCCTGCGGCACTTCGAGCACGATCTCGCCCTCCTCCTGGGCCACGGCGGGACTAGCGGCCAGGGCGGCGAGGAGGAGGGCGAGCGGCGGGGCAAGGACACGGACGCGCGCGAGCATTGGGGCCTCTCCGGGTCGGAGCGTCAGTTCGCAGTCCGGGCGGAATCGGCCGCCGAGTAGACCTCCCGGCCGCCGATGATGGTCAGCTCCACCGGGATGTCGCGGATCTTCATCGGGTCGACGGTCAGGATGTCCTCTCCCAGGACGACGAAGTCCGCGAGCTTGCCGGGTTCGATCGAGCCCTTGACCTTCTCGTCGAAGGTCAGGTACGCGCTCCCCATCGTCTGGTTGTAGATCGCTTCCTGGACCGTGACCGCTTCCTGCGGACCGTAGACCTTGCCGTCCCACCCCCGCCGCGTCACGGCGTCCCAGATGTGGACGAGCGGGCCGTAGGGGAGTCCGTCCGAGCCGTACGAGACCTTGATCCCGTGATCGAGGAGCGAGCGTCCGGGGTTCTGCGTCTCCAGCCGCTCGCCGGCGAGCGCCTCCGCGGCGTACGCGCCCAGGTTCGTGGTCCACGCGGGCTGCACCGCGGCCAGGATCCCGAGTTTGCCCATCTTCGTGAGAATCTCGTCCGAGGGCTTCACGGCGATGTGGTGGATGTAATGACGGGCGTCGGGGCGGGGCTCCTCCTTGAGGATCCGCTCGAGCTGCTCGACGACCATGGTGGTTGCGGCGTCGCCGATCGCGTGCGTGCCGACCTGCCAGCCGAGCTCGTGGGCGCGCCTGGCGACCTGGTAGAAGGTCTCGGCGGGGATCCGCACGACGCCGCTGAAGCCGGGGCGCGTCGCGTACGGTTGCGACGTCCACATGACCGGCGCGCTGAGCCCGCCGTCGATGCTCATCTTGATCGCGCCGACCTTCAGCCGATCGTTGCCGAAGCCGGTGTGGAAGCCAAGCGACTCCATCTCCCGGATCGCGGCCTTCACGCCCTCCTTCGGGTCGTTGTAGGTGTCGAAACCCGGGCTGAGCCGGAGTTGCGCCGTCATCCGCGGCAACTCGTCGCCGTAGCGGGCGTAGAGATCCTGGAGCACGCGGAAGTCCGACGGCCGGACCCCGGCGACGTTCACGCTCGTGATTCCAAGCGCCTCCAGGCGCCGCAGTTGGCGCCGCCACGTCTCGACCGGGTCCGCCGGCCGCGGCCGACGCTCGGGCATGACCGGTTCGACCAGTCGCCGGGCGGCCTCCAGCACGGGCCCCAGGGGCTCGCCGTTCTTGTCCCGGACGAGCCAGCCCCCCGGCGGGTCCTTCGTCGCCTTCGTGATTCCGGCCTTGCGCAGGGCCATGGAGTTGAGCACGAGCGTGTGCGGCCCCCGGGTCAGCACGAGCGGATGATCGGGGACGGCCTTGTCCAGGTCGTAACGCGTCGGGAGGCGCTGGTTCGGCCACTCCTCCCGCGTGAGGCCGCCGACGATCCACTCGCCGGCGGGCGTCTCCGCCGCCTTCTTCCTCAGTGCGGCGGTCAGCTTCTCCATCGTGGCCGCGCCACGAATCCACTCGGGCACGCCGGAGATCAGCCCGCCGTGCCATTCCTGGAGGATCTCGCCCCCGAGGTGCACGTGGTTGTCGTAGAAGCCGGGGAGGACGGTCTTCCCGTGGAGGTCGACCTGCCGGGTGTCGGGGCCGGCGGCGCGGCGGACCTCGTCGTTCGTCCCCACCGCGCTGATCCGGCCGTCCGTCACGGCGATGGCCTCGGCGATGCTGAAATTCTTGTCGACCGTGACCACGTGGCCGTTGTAGTAGACCGCGTCGGGCGTCGGGCTCTGCCCCGATGCGCTCCGGCAGGCCAGGGTCACGAGGGTCAGGAACACCGCGCGGCGTTGCAACCAGTTCGTCCCTGTCACAGGGGCCTCCTGCGGGGATGGGGGTTCCGCTTGCCGGGTCCGTTCAGCGCTCGCCGGCCAGGTTCTCGTTCGTCGTCAGCTCCTTCTGGCTGATCGGGAGGCATTTCGCCCGGTTCGCGAGGAAGTCGTTCCTGCCGTCGGCGTTCCAGCGTCGGAGATCGTTCAGGCGACGCGCCTCCAGCCACAGCGTCGCACCCCGCTCGCGCTGGAGCAGCGCCCACGCCTCCTCGAGGCCCGCGGCCGCCGCCGCGGGGAGGCCGTAGACGTCCCGAGCCTGGTTGATGAGCGCGACCGCGCCGGGAGCATCGTTGTCGCGCAGCGCGGCCTCCGCGCGCAGGAGCAGCATCTCGGTCCCCTTCGCCAGCGGGATGTCGTCGCCCAGGGTCTTGTACTTCTGCTGCCGGATCACCGGCGTCTTCCCATCACGCCCGGTGCGGATCTTCCCACCGGCGTCGAACGCGGTGTCGGAGGGGGTGCGCGGGTCCTTCGGCTGGTTCATCCAGACCGTGTTCCACACGCTCGCCTCGAAGCGGCCGATCGTCTCGAAGTTGACGACGTTGTTCTCGCGGGACGAATTCGTGGAGAACAGCGCGAGGTAGACGAAGCCGGCCGGCACGCGCTCGGCATCCGCGACCGCGCCGGCCCAGTCGCCGAGGTCCGCCCGCACGGACGCGCGCCCGGCGAGCGCCGCGTTCGCCAGCGCCGTCGCGCCCTGCGCCTGCGCGAGCCGGAGCGCCTCCGTGAAGTTCTTCTCCGCCCGCTCGAGATGGACGGTCACCGGCTGTTTCGGCCCACCGTCGATCACGGCGAAGCAGACGTTCTCGCCCAGGAGCCGGTTTGCGAAGCCGGCGATGAGGTAGGCGCGCGGCGAGAGCTCGTTCTTCTCGAAGTCCGCGCCGAGGACCGACTTCATGCGCTCGATCCCCGTTTCGGCGACCCAGCGGGCGCGGTGCATCCCGTCCCACTGGAGGTTCACGTACTCCGGCGTGATCTGGCCGTTGTAGGGGATCAGGTAGTAGTCGTAGGCGCCGGCGTACGTCAGCTCGTCGGCCATGAGGGCGGTGAGGAACGCGACGTCGCCGAGCGCGACGGACAGGTCGCCGGACATCCCGCCCACCAGCCCGGGCATCGCCTCCGGATCGTTCAGCTTGTCGTCCTCCAGCGTCCCCTCGTTCGTGACCTCGAGGAAATCCGAGCATGCCGCGCCGGCCAGGAGCAGCGCGGCGGACAGCGCGAGGCTGAGCACTCGCCGTTTCATAACGGCCTCGTTCCCGGAAACGGTTCAGAAGGAGACCCGCAGCGCCGCGGTGAACGTGCGGAGTGGAGGCAGGTTGTAGTACTCGCGGCGCTCGAGGTTGTAGCCGAGATCGGAGACCTCGGGGTCGAGGCCCGTGTAGTCCGTCGACTTGAAGAGGTTCTTCCCGGCGAGCGTGATGGCAGCGGTCCGAACGCCGCGGATCAGCGAGGAGGGGAGCTCGTAGCTCACCGAGACGCTGCGGAGCTTGAAGAAATCGGCCGGCTCGATCCACCAGTGCATCAGCGACTCGTTGGCATCGAGCGTACAGCGCAGCCGGTCGATGGCGCGGACGTCGTTCAGTGCAGCGGCATCGCCCGCCGCGAACGCGCGCAGCTTCGCCTGCGTCTCGTAGCAGGGCTGCCAGATGCCGCGCCGCGCGTTGAGCCAGCCGGTGTTGTTCGCCTGGAAGTGGCCGCCCTGCCACTCGCCGAGCGCCTCGAGCGTGAGCCGCCTCCAGAGCGTGACGGTGCTGCCGAGACTGATCGTGTGCGTGGGGTAGGCGGGGCCGATGTACTGGTCGTGCTCGATCTTCGGCGCGGCGAACTCATCCGGGTTCGTCACCCGGTCGCCGAAGAAGCTCGGTACCGGGTACCCCTCGCGGACCCAGTTCTGGGCCGCGGCCTGGCCGACGACGATGAGCTGACCGCCCAGGTCGACGGCCTCGCTCTTCGCCGTGGAGAGGTTCAGCGTGCCCTGCCAGTCTACGGTCGGATTGCGGATCAGCCCGACGGTCAGCTTCGTCTCGAGTCCACGGCTCCTGAGCTTGCCGAGGTTCTCGAGCTGCGGGTCGACGAAGCCGAGAGACGGTACCGGCGCGTGGGGGATCAACGCATCGAACGTGGTCTGCCAGTAGTGGGTGAAGTCGAGGGTGACGCGGCCGTCGAGCGCGCTCGCTTCGAACCCGGCCTCGTACTCGCGCGAGCGCTCGGGGCCGAGATCGGGGTTGCCGAGCTGGGCCGGCGTGAACGCGGGGCGCCCCTCGTCGGCCGATATCGGCTGCCAGCTCTTGAGCGCGTCGAACGCGCCGGGCGCCTTCCCCGACTCGCCGACGGCGCCGCGCAGGCGGAACGTCTCGAACCAGGGGAACGGCCAGAACGACTCGTCGGAGAGCACATACGACAGGCTTAGCTTCGGGTAGGGCTGCAGCCCGAAGTCGCGGCCGAACGCGCTGTTGCCGTCGACGCGCAGCCCCGCGGTGACGAAGAGTTTGTCCCGGAAGCCGAAGGCCTGCTGCGCGAAGATGCCGGCGTTCACGACCCGCGTGCGCGAGTCCTCCAGGATGTCGCGCAGCGAGCCGGATGTCAGTGTGGGCGAGATCTTCGGCCCGACGAAGGAGCTGATGGAGTACCGCGCCAGCGCGTTCCGGTCCTCGAAGAGCTGCCCGCCCCACGAGGTCGTGCTGGAGATCCGGCTCCCCTCGAGCTTGTACGAGCCGACGTAATCGAACGAGAAGGTGGTGTGCTTGAAGCGGCTCGCCTCGAGCAGGCCGGTCGGCCGGGTCGGGTCGCCGAGCGGCAGCACGGTCTGCACGTCCGCATCGTTGAAGTCGTAACCCAGCGTCACGCGCTGGCTCAGCCGCTGGCCGGGGTCGTAGCGCAGCGTGACGCCCGTGACGAAGTGCTCCGCGCGATCGTAGTCCTGCTGCCGCAGGATCAGGGCGTTCGCCGGCTGGCCGCCGATCTTGTACTGGTTGTACGGCCCGCGGGCGACGTTCAGCGTGAACGAATACGAGCGGTTGCCGTCCGGCACCCAGCGCGTGACGCGCTTGCTTAAGGCGTTGTTGACCGCGATCTCGAGCTGCGAGGTCGGCCGGAAGGAGAAGTTGCCACGGAAGCCGCCGTCCTTCGAGTAGCCGGGGTCGATGGCGCCGTGCACGTTGTTGAATGCGCCGGACACGAAGTAGGTCAACGCCTGGGCGCCGCCGCGCACCGAGAGGCTGTACTTCTGGATCGGCCCGTTGCGAAGCCAGGTCCCGCTTCGAGGACACGTCACGTCCTCGAAGGCGTGCCCCTCCGAGTCCACGAGTTCGGGGCCGCGGCACTTGTTGAACGTGAGCCCGGTCGGATCGCTCGCCGGACCAACGTGCCCCAGGTTGTTCACCCCACCCACCAGCTCCGCCGTCCAGACCGGCTCGCCCGCGGCGCCCTTCTTCGTGAAGATCTGGATCACGCCGCCCGACGCCTCCGTGCCGTAGAGCGTCGTCGCCGCGGCGCCCTTGATGATCTCGATGCGCTCGATGTCCTCTGGCCGGATGTCGTTGATCGGCAACCCCGCCTGCATGCTGCCGGACGTCGTCGGCGTGTACCCGCTGTACAGCCGCACTCCGTCCACGTAGACGAGCGGCTCGTTCCCCTGCGAGACGCTCCGGTTCCCGCGCAGCCGAATCGACGCACCGGTGCCCGGCTGCCCCGAGTTCGACATCACCGACACGCCCGCCGCGCGCCCCTGGAGCACCTCCTGGACGCCCTGGACCGGCGTGCGCTCCAACTGCTGCGCGTTGATCGACGCGACACTGTTCCCCACCTCGCGCTTCCGCGCCGCCACCGCCGTTCCCGTCACCACCACCTCGTCCAGCGAGATGGCGGCCTCCGTCATCCCGAAGTCCGCCGTCGCCGTCTGTCCCGCTCTGACCTCCACGGCGCGGGCCTGCTCCGAGTACCCCAGCATCTGCACGCGCACCGTCACCGCACCGGCCGGCACGCCCGAGAGCACGTATTGACCGCGGCCGTCCGTCAACGTCCCACGCCCCGTGCCCTCGACGAAGACCTGCGCGCCGTTCAGCGGACGCTGGCTGAGCGCATCCACGACCCGGCCCTGGATCCGCCCGGCCTCACTCTGCGCCGCGGCAGCCGTGCTCAGCGCCACGACCGCCGCGATCGCGGCGAGCGGGCCGGCTACTCGCATCTGCTTCCCCATTGCTCCTCCTGGCTTGCGATCTCTCCACCGAGATGCCTGCGCGATTGCGGCGCATCTTGGACGGGTGCCATCGCACCCTCTATCGCCCGATGGGGTCCGGCTCCGCCGGTCCGAGCGCCGACCGCGCGGACCGTCCCGGACACCGCACCACCCCACGCCTGGACGGATCGACAGAGCTACGATTACGGGAAGCTGCCCGGCCCGTGCGCGGGACCGGATCTATGCGTGGCAGCACGCGCCGGGGCGCGCGATCATGCGGCTCTCGTGGGGCGTACGGGGCG
>JADGGV010000188.1 GCA_019689775.1 Gemmatimonadota bacterium | reverse complement strand
CGGGTGGAGCGGCGAGGACGGGACGGCCGAGGGGGAGCGCGGGGGAGCGGGAGCGGGGGAAAGGCGGTGAGCGGGCGAGTGGGTGAGTAGGCGAGCCGGGGAGCGGGAGCGTGGGCGTGAGCGCGGTCAAGCGGTCGGTTTCGGTGGCGGTCTTCGATCCCGCGGACCGGCGGCGGGTGCTCGTGGTGCGGCGGCCGCCGGACGACGAGGAGCTTCCCGACCTGTGGGGGCTCCCGGCGGCGTCGCTCCGGGCGGGCGAGAGCTGGGAGGACGCGGTCCGGCGCGCGGGCCGGGAGAAGCTGGGCGTCGAGCTGGAGGTCGGGCCGGAGCTGAACCGCGGCTCGACGGCGCGCGCCGCCTACACGCTGGAGATGCGGCTGTTCGAGGCGCGCATCGTGTCGGGCTCGCCGGCCGTGCCGCAGCCGACGCCGGGCGTCACGCAGTACCGCGCGTGGGCGTGGGGCGAGGCGACGGCGCTGGCGCCGGCGGCCGCGCGGGGCAGCCTGTGCTGCCGGTTGTTCCTGGAGCGCGGGGGCTGAGCGCGGCCCGGCTCAGCGCGGCTCGCCCACGGTCACCGACAGGATGCGGGGGAGGAACCCCGCCAGCATCCGCCAAGAGCGGCCGCCGTCGCGGCTCGCGAACAGGTGGCCGCCGGACGTGCCCAGGTAGAGCCCGAGCGGATCGAGCGGGTCGAACGCCATGGCCTCCCGCAGGACCGTCACGTAGACGTGCTCCTGCGGGAGGCCTTCCGTTCGCGGCGTCCAGGATGCGCCGGCGTCGCGGCTCTCGAAGACGCGCAGGCGCCCGTCGCTCACGGTGCGCATGTGGCTCGACTGCTCCGGGACGACGAAGACGGCGTCCGGGTCGCGTGGGTCGATCGCGAGTGCGTAGCCGAAGTCGCTGGGCAGCCCGGCGGTGATGTCGATCCAGCTCTCGCCGCCATCGTCGCTGCGGTAGGTGCCGCAGTGGTTCTGCTGGTAGAGCCGGTCGGGGCGGGCCGGGTGCACGAGCAGCTTGTGCACGCACTGCCCCGCCTCCGGATGCGGCTGCGGCAGGAAGTCGGCGCGGGTGCCGCGGTTGAGCGGGCGCCAGGTGGCGCCGGCGTCGTCGCTGCGGTAGACGCCGCCGGCGGAGAGCGCGCACCAGATCCGCGCCGGCGTGCGTGGGTCGACGTGGATCGAGTGGAGTGCGAGCGCGCCGCCGGCGGGCTGCCAGGTGGTGTTCGTGGGGTGGTCGTTCAGCCCGGCGACGGCGCTCCAGCTCGCGCCGCGGTCGCGCGAGACGAACAGGCCGGCGGGCTCGATGCCGGCGTAGAGCGTGTCGGGCTCGGTGGCGTGCCCGGGCGCGAGCGCCCAGATCGCGGCGAGGCCGCGCCCGTCGGTGTGGTGTGGCGCCTCCTCGAGGACCTCCCAGGTCTCGCCGCCGTCGTCGCTGCGGTGGACGTGGGCGCCCCAGACCGCGTGCGCGGTGGCGGCCCAGGCCGTGCGCCCGTCGCGCGGGTCGAGGAAGGCGTGATACACTTCCCGACCGACCAGGCGGGGCTCGGAGAGCGTCCACTCCCGGCGGGTCGCGTCGGAGCGGGCCACGAAGAGGCCGCGCTTCGTGCCGATGAAGAGGGTCAGGCCGGCCATGGTCGGCGGAAGGTACGCGGTGCGGCAGGTGGTGACCAGGGGCGTCGTGGCGAGCGCTACGCGCGGCGCGCTTCTTGACCTCGGGCCGGAACGTGAACGCCGCTCTCGTCCTCATCATCCTCATCGCCGGCGCCTACCTGGCGGCGCACGTCGCCTCCGGGTGGCTGGCGCGCCGCTTCCTGATCGTCTCGGGGGCGGAGTACCTGCTGCTCGGCATCCTCCTCGGGCCGCACGTCTCCCGGCTCATCACGCCGGGCGTCGTCGGCAGCTTCGCGGCGTTCATGACGCTGGCGCTCGGCTGGGTCGGCGCCGTCGTCGGCGCGCAGTTCTACGTGCCGGACGTGATCCGCATCCGCGGGCTCTACTACCGCGTGGCGTTCGTGGAGGCGATCCTCGTGTTCGTGCTCGTCTCGGCGGCGATGGCGGGGATCTTCTCCTGGTTCTTCGGGCTGCCGGTCACGAACGTCGCGCAGCCGGCGCTGGCGCTGGGCGCGATCGCCGTCGGCTCGGCGCCGTCGGGGATCGGCATCGTCACGGAGCGGGTCGGGCGCCCGCCGATCGTCCAGCTCCTCCAGGTGGCGACGGCGATCGACGCCGTCGTCGCCATCGTCGCCTTCGGGCTCCTCGTCAGCATCATGCACGCGCCGCCGGCAGGCGTCGTGCGCGCGCCGACGCCCACGGAGTGGGCGGTCATCAGCATCGGCATCGGCCTCGTTGGCGGCGCGCTGTTCCACCTGTTCCTGGGTGAGGAGCGGAGCGGTGACCGGCTCTTCATCGCGCTCGCCGGCGCGATCATCCTCGCGAGCGGCGCCGCGGCCTACCTGCGCCTCTCCCCGCTCCTGCCGACGATGCTCATCGGCATGGTGCTCGTGAACACGTCGCGGAACCGCGACGCGATCCGGCAGGTCCTCTCCAAGGTCGAGCGGCCGCTCTACTTCGTGCTGCTGATCTTCGCCGGGACGGCATGGACGCCGGCGCCGCGGGAGTGGATCCTGCCGGCGGTGGCGTTCATCGTCGTGCGCGCGGCCGCGCAGCTCGGCGCCGCGTACGCCTCGGCCGAGGCGGCGGGCGTGCGCAAGCTGCTCGGCGCGGGGTGGGGCCGAGCGCTCCTCGGCCAGGGCGGGCTCGCCATCGCGATCGCGCTCAACTACCGCATCGACGCCAACTCGTTCCTCGCCAATATCGTCTTCTCGTCCGCGATCGCCTCCGTGCTCCTGACGGACGTGCTGTCGGCGCGCGTCGTCGCCTCCGTCGTCGAGGCGTACCGCAAGCGCGTCGCCGTCCGGCTGCCGGGGCGGCGCGACCGCGGCGCGGGCACCGGCGTGGGCAGCGGCACGGGCGGCAGCGCAGACGCGGGCGCTGGCACCGCCGGAGACACCGGCGCGGACGCCGGCGCGCGGAGCGGCGCGGGCGGCGCGCAGGAGACGCCCTGAATGCGGCGCGCGCTCGTGCTCGCGCTCCTGCTCGCGGGCGTGCGCCTGATCCTCCCGCTCGGCGCGCAGGGCCAGGGCGGCGAGGTGCTCGTCGCGTTCGGGCTCCTCATCCTCGGCGCCTACACGGTCGGCGAGATCGCGTCGGCGGTGCGCCTCCCGAAGATCGTCGGCTACCTCGTCGCCGGGCTGATCTTCGGGCCGAGCGTGCTCGGCGCCGTCTCGGCGCAGTCCGTCCAGCGGCTCCAGCCGGTCAGTCAGCTCGCCGTCTCGGTCATCGCCTTCCTGGCCGGCGCGGAGCTGCGCTGGCGCGACGTCCGCGTCGACGGGCCGGCGCTGCTCAAGATCATGGCCACCGAGCTGGCGGTCGGCTTCGTCGCGCTCTTCGGGACGATCGTCGCGCTGCGCGGCTCGCTGCCGCTGCTCGCGCACGAGCCGCCGGCCGGCGTGCTCGCGTTCGCGCTGCTCTTCGCCTCGATCGCGATCGTCCACTCGCCGGCGGTCACGCTGGCGCTGCTCACGGAGACGGGCGCGCGCGGCCCCGTCGCCCGGACCGTGCTCGGCGTCGTGCTCCTGGCCGACGTCGCCGTCGTGCTGCTGTTCAGCGCCGCGCTCCCGATCGCCCGCGCGCTCGTGCCGCCCGTCGCCGCGCCGCAGAGCGTGTCCGTGTTCTGGGAGATCGGCGGCGCGATCCTGATCGGCGCGGTCCTCGGCGGCGGCGTCGCCTCCTACCTCCGCTTCATCGGCAAGGAGCTGGTGCTCTTCGCGGTGCTCATCGCCTTCTTCGGCGTACAGATCGCCGAGCTGGCGCACGTCGAGCTGCTCCTCACGATGCTGACGGCGGGCTTCGTGACCGAGAACCTCTCCCGCCACGGCGACAAGCTGCGGCACGCGATGGAGCGCTCGGCCGCGCCGATCTTCGTCGTCTTCTTCGCGCTCTCCGGCGCGCACATCGAGGTCGCGAGCGTGGTCCCGCTCCTGCCGTTCGTCCTGCCGATCGCGGCGGTCCGGGCGGCCGCGATCTGGGTCGGCACGCGGCTCGGCGCCGGCTGGGCCGGCACGCCGCCGGCAGTGCGCCGCGTCGTCTGGATGGGGCTGATCTCCCAGGCCGGCGTGGCGATCGGGCTCGCCAGCGTGGTCGCGACCGCGTACGGCGAGGCGGGCCGGCGCCTCCAGGTGCTGCTCCTCTCGCTCATCGCCGTCAACGAGACGATCGGGCCGGTGCTCTTCCGCCGCGCGCTCCAGGCCGGCGGGGAGCTGACGCCGGAGGGGCGGCGGGTCCGCGGGCGGGCGGTGGCCGCGCACTGAAAGGCGCCGCTAACCGCGCGTCGGCACGCGGGTTGCCTCCTCCAGTCGGATACACCCCACGGCTCGCGGAACCGGCCACGCGATGCGGGCCGAACCCGATCTGGTCGAGGATTCGATGGCGTACGACTACTCGTTCTGGGCCCACGCGCGCTGGGGCTCCGGCCTCGTGCCGCACGACCCGGCGTGGAAGGAACTGCACGATTACGACTTCGAGATGCGGGGCCCGTACCGGCCCGGCGCGCTCGTGGACGCGTACACGGACTGGCGGCGCTTCCGCGAGGACGAGCGCAGGCTGTGGCGGGAGGCGTGCGAGGAAGGGCTGGACGACGCGGCGCTGGAGTTCGACGAACCGCCGGCGGTCGAGCTGCGGCGCTGGCGCGCCTGGCGCCGCGGGCTCCTGCGCGGCGGCCGCGCGGAGGCGCGGCGCTACCTGGCCGACGAGTTCTGGCGGCGCTACGGCTACGGCGCGCCGCGCGGCTACGGCCCCGAGGGCGGCTACGCCGAGGAGTTCACCGGCGGCGAACGGCCCGAGTGGCCCGTGCGTCGCCCTCGCTGGCGTCGCACCGACCTCTAGCCTCCAGTAGCCTCCAGCGGGCGACGAGGGCGGCGTTGGCGGACCGCGTTCGGCGTCGGTCGTCGCCCTAGCGCGGCGGAACCGGCCGGCGCGCGCCGACGTACCTTGTGGGGCGAACCGGCCGGGCGGCGCGCCGCCGCCAGGTCCGGGCAACCGCCGCGGCGCCGCGTTCCGCGCCCGCACGCACCTCATCGGAGGCAGACCCTTGTCGACCCGCTCGCTGCGGACCGCGCTCGGCGTGGCCGCCCTCGTCGCCTGCGCCGCCGCCCCGGCGGCCGCGCAGGCCGCACTCCGGACCAACAAGGAGCGGGTCGCCGGCGGCGCCTACGACCGCGCCCACGACTACGACCTCGTCCACCAGCGCATCGAGCTGAGCGGCTTCGACTGGGACTCGGCGTCGTTCAAGGGGCGCGTGGCGACGACGCTCGTCTCGCGCCGCGCCGGCCTCGACTCGCTCGTCCTCGACGCCGGCCACCTGCTGCGGATCCGTACGGTCACGGACGCCGCCGGCAAGACGCTGCGCACGCGCACGCACGGCGACACGCTCGTCGTCTTCCCGAGGACGCCGGCGGCGGCGGGCGACACGCTCCGCTTCACGATCGCCTACGACGGGAAGGTCGAGAACGGGCGCGGGCTCACGTTCATCCGCCCGGAGGGGCGGCCGCACCGGCCGCGGCAGATTTGGAGCCAGGGCGAGGCGATGGACAACCACCTCTGGTTCCCGACCTACGACTTCCCGAACGACAAGATGACGTGGGAGTTGGTGGCGACGGTGCCGGCCGGCTACACGGCGGTCTCGAACGGCCGGCTGGTCACCGACCGCACGAACCGGGACGGCACGCGCACCATGGGGTGGAGCGAGGGGAGCCCGAACGCGACGTATCTGGTCTCGCTCGTCGTCGCCCCGCTCGCGAAGGTCCCCGACCGCTGGAAGGACACGCCCGTCGACTACTACGTCTACCGCGCCGACAGCGCCCTCGCCTGGCCGCTCTTCCACGTGACGCCGGACATGATCGACGTCTACTCGCGGCTGACCGGCGTCCCCTACCCGTGGGAGAAGTACGCGCAGACGACCGTCGCCGACTTCTTCGGCGGGATGGAGAACGTGAGCGCGACGACGCTGGTCGACTGGCTGCCGGACGCGCGCGCCTACCGCGACCGGCCGTGGTACCAGTTCATCCTGATCCCGCACGAGCTGGCGCACCAGTGGTTCGGCGACTACGTCACGACCGAGGACTGGGCGAACCTCTGGCTGAACGAGGGCTTCGCCGAGTTCATGCCGGGGCAGTACTGGGCGGAGAAGCTGGGGCCGCACGTCGAGCAGGACTACTACTTCGACGAGTACCAGCAGTTCATGCAGATCGACGCGCAGCGGCGCATGCCGGTGGCGGCGGAGGGCTCCAACAACATCTACCCGAAGGGCGCGCTCGTCCTGGAGATGCTGAAGGACTACCTCGGGCCGGAGCGCTTCTGGGCGTCGATCAACGCGTACCTGCGGGCACACGCGAAGGGGAACGCGACGACGGAGGACCTGCGCCGGGCGATCCAGCAGACGACGGGCGAGGATCTGGGGTGGTTCTTCGACGAGTGGCTGTATCAGGCCGGCTACCCGGAGTTCGACGTCGCCTCGAGCTACGACGCCTCGGCTCGGCGCCTGACGCTCACCGTGCGGCAGACGCAGACCGACTCCGCGGGCCTCGGCGACGACGGCGTGCGCTTCACCACGCCGGCGGTGTTCCGCATGCCGGTCACGGTCCGCGTCGGCACCGCCTCGGGCGACGTCACGCGCCGCTTCCAGCTCGACCAGCGCGAGCAGACGCTCACGATCGATTCCGTGGCCGAGCCAACCATGGTCGTGTTCGACGACGGCAACCACATCCTGAAGCGGCTCGCGTTCGAGCAGCCGACGGCGTGGCTCGCCGAGCAGCTCCGGCGCGACCCGAACCTCTGGAACCGCGCGTGGGCGATCGCGCAGCTCGGGGAGCGGACAGGCGACACCGCCGCGGCCCGGGCGCTCGCCGACGCGGCGACCGGCGCCGACTACCCGCTCACGCGGACGCAGGCCGCCGAGGCGCTCGCCGCGTTCCCGGCCACCCTCGCCCAGGCGCCGCTCGAGGCCGCGCTGCGCGACACGTCCGCGGAGGTGCGCGCCGCCGCGATCGGCGCGCTCGGCCGGCTCGGCGGCGAGCGGGCGGCCGCGCTCGCGCGCACGACGTTCGAGAGCGACTCGAGCTACACCGTCCAGGCCGCGGCGCTCGGCGCGCTCGTGCGCGCGGACAGCACGAACCGCCGCGCCGTCATCGAGCGCGGGCTGCGCACGCCGTCGTACCGCGACGTGGTGCGGAACGCCGCACTCGCCGCCATCGCCCAGACCGGCGACACGACCTTCCTCCCCACCGTCGAGGCGCTCCTCCCCGAGGACTACCCGCCGGCGTTCGTGCTCGCCTCGTTCGCCCGGCGCGGTAACGCGCACGCGCTCCAGATCCTCGTCGCGCACCTGAACGACGAGCACGCGTTCGCGCGCAACGTCGCCTTCACCGCGCTGAGCCAGCTCGGCCCGCAGGCGCGCCCCGCGCTCGAGGCGGCGCTGCCGGGCCTGAAGTACGCGGACACGAAGGAGCGCGTGCAGCGGTGGCTGCGGGGCGGGGAGGCGGCGGGCGGGGATTGAGGG
>JADGGV010000187.1 GCA_019689775.1 Gemmatimonadota bacterium | reverse complement strand
TCGCTCAGGGGAGTGGGACGGGAGGGAGGGCGAGCTCGAAGTGGAAGCGCGTGCCGCGGCCTGGCGTGCTCTCGACATGGAGTTCCGCGCCGAGCGCGCGCACCAGGCGCCGGCAGATGGCCAAACCGAGGCCGGCGCCCGAGAAGTAGTGGCCGTCACCCTGGGACGGGAGGCGGAACGGTTGGAACAGCGTCTCCAGTTCGTCGGGCTCGATCCCGCGGCCGCTGTCGCGGACCGAGAAGACGATGGTATCGGTGCCGCGCGCGTGCGCGTGGATGTCGACGAAGCCCTCGTCCGTGAACTTTAGGGCGTTCGTGGTGAGGTTGAGGAGGATGCGGCGGATCGCCGCGGGATGCCCGACTCGCTGGTCCGGCTCGGCGGAGCGGATCCGCAGCTCGAGGCCCTTCTCTTCGGCCATCGGCTGCGCGACCTGGCGGACCGAGTCGAGGAGGTGGGCGACGGAGAAGGGCGTGGGCTCGCCGTCGGCGAGGCGGTCACCGCGATGGGCCAGCTCGATGAGGTCGCTCGCCGTGCCGGCGAGCCCGAGGGCGGCGCTGTAGATGATGCCGAGCTGGCGGCGCTGGATCTCGTTGACCTCGCCACTGTGGCCGAGGCGGAGCGTGTCGGCGAGGAACAGGATGGACGTGAGCGGGGAGCGCAGGTCGTGCGCGATCTCGATGATGAGGTCGAGCCCGAACGGCCCGGCGAGGATCCCGGCGGCGTCGAACGTGGGGGCGCCCTCGATGGCGACGCGGGCACGCTCCAGCTGGCGGAGCCGCTCGAGGATCGAGGCGGGGGCGTCGTCGCCGGGCGCGCCGAGGAGCTCGGCGCGGAGCAGATCGAGGAGGCGGCGCCAGGTCGCGAGCGTGGCGGCGGGCTGCGCCTCGACCCGGGCCGCGAGGTCCGGCGCGTCGACGGTGTGGAGCAGGCGGGCAAGCTCGGCGCGGATCCCGACGTGGCCGAACTCGGCCAGACCGCCGGTCGGCCAGGCGCTGCACACGCGCTCCGCCGCGCGCCGGAGCATCGGATCGGCGACGTCGGCGAGGGGATCCGCCCCGGCCGGGCCGGGGGCGGGCGGCGCCAGCGTGCCCCGCGTCGCATCGACGTCGCCTGCGCCGGTGGTGGCCATTCCTACCGGGACGTGATGATGGTATCTCGTTGCAGCCCGTGCTTCTCCATGAGGCGGTAGAGCGTCGTCCGGTCGACGCCGGCGATGCGCGCGGCGCGCGACATGTTGCCGCCGGCGCGGTCGACGAGCCAGCGGAGATAGCTTCGCTCGAACTCGGCGAGCACCCGCTCACGCGCCGAGTGGTAGACCTCGTCACCGAAATCGTTGAAGGAGAACGAGGTCGGCGTGGGCGTGGGGTCGTCGATGAGGGGCAGGTCTTCCGGCTGGATCTCGGCGCCGGGATCGAGCAGCACGACGGCGTGCTCGATGACGTTCTGGAGCTCGCGCACGTTGCCGCGCCACGGCCGGCTCTGTAGCGACGCGATCGCGGCCGGCCCCAGCACGGGCATGTCGGCGCCACGCTCGCGGTGCCGGGTCCAGTAGTGCGCCAGGAAGTACTGCGCGAGGACGGGGATGTCCTCCACCCGCTCCCGCAGCGGCGGGATGTGGATCGGCACCACGCGCAGCCGATAGTAGAGATCCTTCCGCAGCAGGTTCTCCTCGATCGCCTGCGCGGGATCGCGGTTCGTCGCGGCGATGAAGCGAACGTCGACCACGGCGTCGGCGGTGGTGCTGCCCACGCGCCGGACGACGCCGTCCTGCAACACGCGCAGGAGCTTGGCCTGGATCGACAGCGGCATCTCGGCCAGCTCGTCCAGGAAGAGCGTGCCGCCGTTGGCCACCTCCAGGAGGCCGGCCTTCTCGGAGACCGCTCCCGTGAACGCGCCCCGCACGTGCCCGAACATCTCCGACTCGAGGAGCGGCTCCGGCAGTGCCGCGCAGTTCACCGCCACGAGCGGCCGGCCCGCCCTGCGGCTGTGGTGATAGATGAACTGCGCGATCTGCTCCTTTCCGGTGCCGCTCTCGCCCGTGATGAAGACGGACGCATCGGTCGAGGCCACCTTGCGGGCGAGCTCGACGATCTTGCGGAACGCCGCCGACGTGCCCAGCAGGTTCACCTTCCCGCTGTGCCCGTGCCGCTTGTCCAGGTCCGATTTTACCTTGTCCGTCTCGCGCGAGACGAGCACCGCGTGGGTCGCGCGCCCGATCAACAGCTCGAGCTGGTTCGCAGAGAACGGCTTCGGCAGGTAGTCCCAGGCCCCCGCACGCAGCGCCTCGATGCTCGACGCCACGCTCGGATTGCCCGTCATCATAATGCAGATCGTCCCCGGCTTCGCCTCCAGGCACGCCTTCAGGAGATCCATCCCCGAGACGCGCGACATGTAAAGATCCAGCAGGACGATGTCGAAACCTCTCCTTTGAACGAGCTCGAGCGCCTCGTCGCCGCGCCCGCACACCGTGACCTGATAGCCCTCGTGCCTCAGCACGCTGGCGCAGCTCTCCCGTAGGGTGTGCTCGTCGTCCACGATCAGGATGTTGATCGTCGGCTTGACGTCGCTTTCGACCGCGAAGTGCTCGTGCGTCTCCGGGGCACCCGGGCCGCCAGGACTGGACGGGGCGGAGAGCGAGGAAGGGGCGGAAGTGCTAGCCGACATGCGCGTCCTCTGCGGACGATGGGGTTCAGGAGCGACGGCGCGCCACTGGCGCGATGGGGGCTGCCGGGAAGCAGCGGGCACAAACAACGAAGCTCGACCTTCGGGTTCGCCCCGGAGTGGATGGAGCCCTCTCCGGGTATCCGGAGTCTGGACCCCTTGAGCCGCTCCGAAGACTACGGCGATGGCTCGAGCCTCGATCACACGCGTCGGCGACGACCGGATCGGTTCCGGGCCGCGGGAGCGAACGTAATCTCCTCGCCGGCGAGTGTCAAGCGCGACCTGTTGCGATTGTGCAACGCCCCGTCGCGTGAGCGCGCCATTCATCGCGGCTGCACCGCGGCGGGCGGGGCAGGGCAAGGCCGGAATGGTCGATGCGCCCGCCGTACAAGGGCGGAACGCGCGGGCGCACGTGACGGTATCGTGCTTGCGATCCGGCTCGTTACATTCATGAAGCGCGCGGGCGACCGAACGCTGTTCGCGAAACAAATCCTACGCGGCAGAGAGCATGTCCACTGAGTTGCCGATGCGACCCGATCCGGCGCAGCCACCGGTCGCGTCCAGGAACGGGGTGTCCGATCTCGCGGCGCATCTCTTCGACGAGGCGGAGGGGGAGTCGAAAGGGCCGGGGTTCCGGCGCCTTCTTGCCGCGGTCGTGCGCTACAAGTGGTTGGTGGCGGGGCTGATGGTGCTGGGGACGGCGGCGGGCCTGCTGTTGAGCCGGTTCGTGAAGCCGGAGTACGTGGCGGATGCGACGGTGTGGATCGACGGGCCGCAGGATCGGGGGGGCCCGATCCAGGGCTCGGAGCTGCTCCAGAACACGGCCTGGGTGGATCTGCTGAAGTCGTACACGGTGCTGGACTACGTGGTCAGCACCGAGCGGCTGTATCTACAGTACGACGTCCGGGATCGCGCGTTGTTCCAGAACTTCGAGCTGGCGTCGCGCTTCATCCCGGGCGGCTACGAGTTCCAGGTGGACAAGAGCGGCCGGCGGTACGACCTGAGGTCGAGCACGGGGCAGGTGGTCGAGCAGGGCGCGGTGACGGATTCGGTGGGGCGGCGGCAGGGGTTCCGCTGGGTGTTGCCGCCCAAGGCATTGAAGCCGGGGCGCACGGTGAAGTTCACGGTGTCGACGCCGCGCGATGCGGCGCGCGACCTGGCGCGCCGGCTGCGCCCGACGCTGGCGGACAACGCGAACTTCCTCACCATCGAGCTCGCGGGGGACGATCCGCAGAGGATCGCGTCGGTGGTCAACACGCTGATCGACCGGTACGTCGATGTGGCGAGGGACCTGAAGAGCGGCAAGCAGCGGGAGCTCACGAAGATCCTCGCGGACCAGCTCGCCTCGGCCGAGCTCAACCTGCATCAGGCGGAGTCGGAGCTGGAGCGGTTCCGGGTGGAGACGATCACGTTGCCGACCGAGGAGGGGACGCCGGTCACGCCGGGTCTCGAGTCGACGCGGCAGCAGGCCGTCTCGAGCTTCTTCACCATGAAGCTGGAGAAGGAGGAGCTGCAGCGGCAGCGGGATGCGATCCAGCAGGTGCTGCGGCAGCGCCCGGACTCCGGGATCTCGGTGGATGCGCTGGCGGCGATCGACGCGGTGCAGAAGTCGCCGGAGCTGTCGACGGCGTTGAAGGAGCTGACCGAGAAGCGGGCGACGCTTCGGGCGCTGAGCCAGCAGTTCACGCCGGAGCACCCGAGGGTGAAGCAGTTGGTCGCCGACATCGCCCGGGTCGAGACGCAGACGGTGCCCCGGCTGGCGGAGGCGGTCGCGGCGGACCTGGCGCGGCGGGAGGCCTCGCTCGACAACCTGATCAAGAACGCGTCCGGCGACCTGAGGCAGATCCCGCCGCGAGCGATCAACGAGGCGCGGCTCAAGCGCCAGGTCGCGGTGGCGGAGAACCTCTACACGATGCTCCAGCAGCGCTATGAGGAGGCGCGGCTGGCCGCGGAGAGCAGCACGCCGGACGTGCGGATCCTGGACCGCGCGATCGTGCCGAACGAGCCGGTCACGGACAAGCGGATCTCGGTCATCCTGCTGGGACTGCTGGGCGGCTTGGGGTTCGCCGTGGCGCTCGCGATCCTGCTGGACCGCATCGACCCGCGGGTGCGCTACCCGGAGCAGGTCACCGGGATGAAGCTGGCGATCCTGGGCGCGGTGCCGCACGTAAAGGGCAGCGGCGATCGGCTGAAGCCGGACGAGATCGCCCCGGTCCTGGAGGCGCTGCGCGGCATCCGGCTGAACCTGCTGCACGCGTACGGCTCCGCCGGTCCGCTGCTGCTGACGATCACGAGTCCGGGGAGCGGCGATGGGAAGTCGTTCCTCAGCTCCAATCTGGCCCTCGCCTTCGCGGACCTCGGCTACGAAACGCTCGTCATCGACGGTGACATCCGGCGCGGCGAGCTGCACCGTCTGCTCGGCGTCTCGCGCAAGCCGGGGTTGACCGACTTCCTCGCCGGGAAGGCCACGCGCGAAGAGATCGTGCAGCCGACGTCGTATCCGTCGCTCCACGTTATCGGTTGCGGCACGCGCATGCAGCGGGGGCCGGAGCTGCTCGGCTCGCCGGCCATGGGGCAGCTTCTCGCGCACATCCGCACGAAGTACCGCGTCATCCTGATCGACAGCCCGCCGCTGGGCGCCGGCGTGGATCCGTTCATCCTGGGCACGCTGACCGGTCACCTGCTATTGGTGCTGCGGACCGGGCGGACCGACCGCGCGCTCGCGGAGGCGAAGCTGGAGACGGTGAAGAGCCTCCCGATCCGGTTGTTGGGGGCGGTGTTGAACGGCGTCGAGGAGGGGAGCGTCTACCGCTACCATTACTACTCGTACCTCCCGGGCTACGAGGCCCACGAGGAGGGCGAGGAGGAAGAGGCGCGGCTGCTCCAGGACGCTTAGGCGGGGCTCATCGGTTGGATCGGATCGAAGACCTGGATCCGGTCGCCGCTGCCGTCGGTCTGGGCGCGGCGGAGGGCGAGGGTGGCGCGGACGATCATCTCGACCGGCTCGATCGAGGCGTTGCGGAAGTTCGGCACGGCGTAGCATCCTGCCCGCAGTCGGAGCGGCTCGTCGCCGGATCGCGAGTCCGGGGCCTCCACGGCGTTCGCGAGCCGTTGCGCCATCCGGATCACCCCGTCGGCGTCCGTCTCCGGCGCGAGGACGACGAACTCGTCGTCGCTCAGGCGGCCGAGGGCGTCGGAGGAGCGGCTCGTGCTGCGGAGCACCTGGGCCACGCGGTTGACCGAGGTGGAGGCCAGCGGTGGGCTGGGGGCCTCCTCCGCGGCGCCCCGGTCGGGCGAGAAGATGACACAGGCGAAGGGGCGCGCATACCGGAAGGCGCCCGACGCCAGCTCCTCGAGCAGCCGAAGCACTCCCCGGCTGTTGTAGAGGCCGGTCTCGTGATCGAGCAGATCCTCCGCCTGGCGCGGCGGGGCCTGGAATCGGGCCCGCATGTAGCCGTTGAGCCGGAGCAGGAGTTCCTCCGCATCCACCGGAAGCCCGACGATATCCCACGCTCCCGCCCGCAACGTCTCCAGCCGCTCCTGGCGGGGCCACGGTCCGGCGGTGGTGACGATGATCGGCGTGTTCGGCGAGACGCGGGGGTCGAGGCGGATGCGACGGCAGACCTCGGTGACCGTCAGGTCGGGGAGCTTGTCGTCGATGAGGACGAGGTCGGGCTCGGCGATTGCCATGCGCTGGAACGCCTCGGCACCGTCATGGGCGCGGAGGATGCCGTAGCCGTGAGGTGCCAGGACGCTCTCGAGCGAGCGGGCGGACCACTCGTGCCCGCTAATGATCAGGGCCAGTGGCTGTCGTGGGAGAGTGGGTCGATCGAGCATTGGCCCTGGTTCGCCGTTGCAGGGGTCGACCCCGCACCGTTTCGTCCCAGTTCGCGGGGCTTCCGGATACGGGGAAATGCGGCGATCTTGCCGCTGGATCGGGCGCGCTTGCAGGACTCGTGCTGCAAGATCGGCCCTCGAAAATTGCTACGCACACAAACTCTTTGCCGCTCTGGTGCCACAGGCTCGCTCGGCGGGTGCTGGATCGAGGCAACGGTGCTGTTGCTTCGAGGAGACGGCCGCCGCGGGGCCGCGGACCGGCACAGGCCGACGGGTTCGGGGGTCGGCTTCACCTCTGAGGATCGGGAGTCGCGATGCATCTGTTCCGCCGGATCGGATTCGCCGTCGTGCTGACGGCAGGGCTCACGGGGCCGGCGTTTGCCCAGCAAGGCACGAGCGGTTGGGATCCCGCGCGCGTGCAGTTGAGCCGGAAGGATCTGGAGGATCTGCTCGCGCGCTTCGAGCAGACCCAGAAGTCGCAGGCGTACAGCGCCAGCCTTCGCAACCGGGCGCGCGCGGAGGCGGCGTTGATCCGGGAGCGGCTACAGGAGGGCGATTTCCAGGTCGGCGATCGCATCCAGCTCGTCGTCGAGGGGCACCCGCAGCTCAGCGACACGTTCATGGTCGTCTCCGGGCAGAAGGTCGTGCTGCCGGCCCTCGGCGACATCGCGCTGAACGGGGTGCTCCGCTCCGAGCTCGAGGGGTACCTGCGGGATCAGATCGCCAAGTACATCGTGGACCCGACCGTCCACGCGCGGTCGCTGATCCGGATTGCCATCTTCGGCGATGTGGCGAAGCCGGGGTTCTATACGATTCCGTCGGACATGATCCTGTCCGATGCGTTGATGGTGGCCGGTGGGCCGGCGGGGAACGCGGACCTCGACAAGTTGCGGATCGAGCGGGGCGACCGGCGCATCTGGGACGGCGAGCGCATGCAGGAGGCGCTGCGGAACGGGCGGACGCTGGACCAGTTGAGTCTGCGGGCGGGCGACCAGATCGTGGTGCCGGCGCGTTCCGGCGTGAACCTGCTCACGTACCTTCAGGTGGCCGTTCCGCTGGCGACGCTCGTGGTCTATTTCGTGAACCGCTGAGCGCGGTGGGCGCAGAACCGGGGCCCCCCCCCCCGCCCGCCCCGGGCCCCCCCCGGGGGTG
>JADGGV010000186.1 GCA_019689775.1 Gemmatimonadota bacterium | reverse complement strand
TGTGTTAAGCACGCCGCCAGCGTTCGTCCTGAGCCAGGATCAAACTCTCCAAGAAAGTTCGTCTAGCTCATTGAACGCAGCTCAACTGCGTTCGGAATCACGTTTCGAAACCCCTGGCGCGAGATGCGCCATGCTCACCGGAACGGTGCCGGCGAGCGGGGCCCACACGGACGTCCTCGACCTCGATTGTCAAACAGCGTTGGCACTGTCGTGCCGCGCAGTCTTTTATGATAGCGATCGGTGCCGGGTTCGTCAACCCCTGGCGAGGCCCGGCGAACGCGGCACCGAACGCCCTGCAACCTAGCCGGCGGCGTCGAGTGCGTCAAGCCCCGACGCCACAAGATGTTAGGGGATGTCGCGCGCTACTCGTCGGTATCGAAGTCAGCGTCGTCGTCCCACTCCTCGTCCCAGTCTTCCTCCTCCTCGTCCCACTCCTCTTCCTCGTCCTCCCAATCCTCGTCCTCGTCGTCCCAATCGTCCTCATCCTCCTCCCACTCCTCCTCCTCCCACTCGTCATCGTCGTTGCGGACGAAGAGGACAGGGAGTTCCTCCTCCTGCCCGGCGCGCAGGCGCCGCTGCAGCACAACGGACATGTCGACCCCTCCACGAGGCGGGTACGGGTACGGGCCCGGCGAAGCTCAGACCCCGCAGGCTGAACGCGCACAAGCTATACGGGCCCGTGCGCATGTCAAGGGGGGAAGCTACGCGTAACGGCGCGAAAAAAGCCGACGGGGGCGTCTAGCCGGCCATGCGGGCTGCGCGCTTGCGCTCGTGCTGCTTGAGGTAGCGCTTGCGCAGGCGGATGGCGGCGGGGGTGACCTCGACGAGCTCGTCGTCGGCGATGAACTCGAGGGCGGCCTCGAGCGTCATGATGCGGGGCGGCTCGAGCTGGATGGCCTCGTCGGCGCCGGCGGCGCGGATGTTCGTGAGCTTCTTCCCCTTGGTGACGTTGACCTCGAGGTCGCCGGGCCGGGCGTGCTCGCCGACGATCATCCCCTCGTAGGTTTCGACGCCAGGCCCGATGAAGAGGGTGGCGCGCTCCTGGAGGTTCCAGAGGGCGAAGGCGACGGCGACGCCGTCGGTCATGCAGACGAGGACGCCGCGCTCGCGGGTCTTGAGCGGGCCGGCCCAGGGGCCGTAGCCGGCGAAGCGGTGGTGGAGCGTGCCCTCGCCGCGGGTGTCGGTCATGAACTCGCTGCGATAGCCAAAGAGGCCGCGGGCGGGGATCTTGTAGACGAGGCGGACCAGTCCGCCCTCGCCCTTGAGACCGGACTGGCGCATCTCGATCATCTCGCCGCGGCGCTGGCCGAGCTTCTCGATGACGACGCCGACGTAGCGTTCGGGGACGTCGATCGTCGCCTCCTCGTAGGGTTCCTGGACGCCGTTCTCGTCGCGGCGGGTGATGACGCGCGGGCGCGAGACGGCGAACTCGTACCCCTCGCGGCGCATCGTCTCCATGAGGATGCCGAGGTGCAGCTCGCCGCGCCCGGAGACGGCGAAGGTGTCGGGGGAGTCGGTGTCCTCGACGCGGAGCGCCACGTTGCGCTCGAGCTCGCGGTAGAGGCGCTCGCGGAGCTGGCGGGAGGTGATGTACTTCCCTTCCCGGCCGGCGAACGGCGAGGTGTTGACGAGGAAGTCGACGGAGATGGTCGGCTCCTCGACGGTGATCCCCTCGAGCGCGTCGGGGTGGTCGACGTGGGCGATGGTCGCGCCGATCTCGACGCCCTCGATCCCGGCGAGGGCGACGACGTCGCCGGCGGCGGCCTCGGGGACCTCGACGCGCTGGAGCCCCTCGAAGGAGTAGAGGCGGGCGACCTTCCCCTGCGTGTCCCCCTCGAGGAGGCCGTGCCTCGTCTCGCCCTCGCCGCGCGGGCGCAGGTGCACGATCGGCGTCCCGACGCGCGCCACGCCGCGCTCGATGCGGCCGATGGCGAGCCGGCCGAGGTAGGGCGAGTGGTCGATCGTCGAGACGAGCATCTGGAACGGAGCGTCGACGTCGCCCGGCGGCGGCGGGACGTGGCGCACGATGGCGTCGAAGAGCGGCGCGAGCCCCCGGCGCTCCGCCTCCAGCTCCGTAACCGCCCACCCCTCGCGCGCCGAGGCGTAGAGGAACGGCGCATCGAGCTGCGCGTCGTCGGCCTCCAGCTCCATGAACAGCTCGAGCACCTCGTCGTGGACCCGGCGCGGATCGGAGTCCGCGCGGTCGACCTTGTTGATGACGACGATCGGCTGGAGCCCGAGCGCGAGCGCCTTGCGCGTCACGAAGCGCGTCTGCGGCATCGGGCCGTCGAACGCGTCCACCAGGAGGAGCACGCCGTCGACCATGCGCAGGATCCGCTCGACCTCCCCGCCGAAGTCCGCGTGCCCGGGCGTGTCGACGATGTTGATCTTGCAGTCCTTCCAGCGGACCGAGGTGTTCTTCGACAGGATGGTGATGCCGCGCTCGCGCTCGAGCGGGTTGGAGTCCATGACCCGCTCCTCGACGACCTGGTTGTCGCGGAAGGCGCCGGCCTGCCGGAGCATCTGGTCGACGAGCGTGGTCTTGCCGTGGTCGACGTGCGCGATGATGGCGACGTTGCGAATCATGAAACCCAGCCGCCCCGCGGCGGGGGCGAAGATCGTCGGTGTCGGGGCCGCGCTTGGGCGCGGGCACAGCCCTGTATTTTAGCGAATTTGCGCGGCCGCCTCAAGGCGCGGCGGGGTGCGAGGGGACGACGACGAGCGCGAGCTGGCGAGTGCGAGGGCCGTCCCACTCGGCGAGGAAGACGTGCTGCCAGGTGCCGAGGAGGAGGTCGCCGCGCTCGACGAGGAGGGTAAGGCCGGGGCCGACGAGGGAGGTCTTGAGGTGGGCGTCGGAGTTCCCCTCGGTGTGGCGCCAGTCGCCGTGCTGGGGGACGAGGCGCCGGAGGAAGGCGACGATGTCGCGGGCGACGTCCGGATCGGCGCCCTCGTTGACGGTGAGCGCGCAGGTGGTGTGCAGGGACCAGAGGTGGGCGACGCCGTCCTGGACGCCGGACTCGCGGATCTTCTGGCGGACGGCGCGCGTGATGTCGACGAGCTGCTCGCGCTCGGTGGTGTCGACGGTGATGCGAGCGGCCATGCTGGGCTCCGGGAGACGAGTGGGCGGATGGTGGTTTGTGGCTGGTTCGGGTTCGCGGCGCGCGACGTGGCGCGCGAGCGGGGCGGCGCGGGGCCGCGGGTCAGCCGGAGGACGGCCTCGAGCCGCCCGCGGCGTCGGCGCCCGGCGAACGGGCCGCGCCGCCCGGCGGCGCGCACTCGAGCTGGATCGTGGCGTGGCGGATGCCGAAGCGCTCGCGCATGCGGTGGTGGATCTCCTCGAGGATGGCCTGATGGGCGTCGCCGGGGGCGACGACGGCGTGGCCGCTCATGGCGAGGAACCCGCTGGTGACGGTCCAGACGTGGAGGTCGTGGACGTTGTCGACGCCGGGGATCTCGTCGATCGCGGCGCGGACCTCGCCGAGGTCGATGTGGGGCGGCACGGCCTCGAGGAGCACGTCGACGGACTCGCGCAGCAGCTTCCAGGCGCTGAAGACGACGAGGAGCGCGACGAGGAACGAGAGGATCGGGTCGGCGGCGAGCCAGCCGGTGGCCATGATGATGAGGGCGGCGGCCACCGCGCCGGCGGAGCCGAGGAGGTCGCCGACCACGTGGAGGTAGGCGCCGCGGACGTTGAGGCTCTCACCGGCGGCGCGGTGGAGCACGACGGCGCTGATCACGTTCGCGAGCAGGCCGGCGACGGCGACGACGAGCATGATGCCCGTCTGGATCGGGACCGGGTGCGAGAGGCGCTGGTACGCCTCCCAGCCGATGACGCCGGCGATGCCGAGGAGCGCCACGCCGTTGAGGAGCGCGGCGAGGATCTCGAGGCGGACGTAGCCGTAGGTCTTTTCGGGCGTGGCGGGGCGGCGCGCGAACCAGAGCGCGAAGAGCGAGAGCGCGAGCGACGCCACGTCGGTGAGCATGTGGGCGGCGTCGGCCATGAGCGCGAGGGAGCGGGAGGCCAGGCCGCCGACGAACTCGGCCACCATGAACGTGCCGGTGAGCGCGAGGACGGCGAGGAGCCCGCGCTGCCCGAGCGCGCGCGAATGGTCGTGCGCGTGACCGTGCGCGCCCTCGTGCTCGTGGCCGTGCTTGTGGGCGGCGCCGTGCGGCTGCGGCGGCTCGCCGTGGCCGCGCACGCGGCTGCCGGGGAGCGTGCAATGCGGGCCGACGACGGCGCCGCCGAGCGAGCAGGCCCGCGGATCAGCCGTCATGGCGACCGCTCTCCCGAGTTCGGCTGGAACGCGGCGTCGGCGGGGATGACCCAGGTCCAGGTCGCATCGAGGTCGAAGGACCGGGGCGCGAGGTCGAACCGGCGCCCCTCCGGATCGACCGCGACCAGGATCAGGGGCTCGCCGGCCGGGATCGGCGCCATCGTCGCGGTGGCGGCCGGATCGACCTCGCCCACGACGACGGCGCCCCCCGGCGAGGCGGCCGGGCGGAACGCGATCTGGAGCCGCCGGTCGGTCCGGTTGTCCACCGTCAGCGTGGCGAGCGCGGCGCGGTGCCGCACGGCCTCCTGACCAGGATCGCGCGGCCCGGGGCCCGGCCCATGCGCGCACGCGAGGCCGGCCGCGAGGAGCGGAAGAAGGAGGCGGGTTCGGATCGTTCGCGTCATCTCGAAGGTCGTACCCGGCGCGCGCCCCGGCGTTCTCACCGCCCCGGCCGCGGGCGGTGGCCCGGAGCTGAATCGGCGCGCGCACGCCGGCGAAGTCAAGGGCGGGCGCCGGGCGGCGCGCTCGTCCCCTCCGAGGGGGCTGGTGCGCAGAGGACGGACCAGCGCCGCCCGCCTCTCCAGCCCTCGGACGACGCCGCCGGCCGCGGTCGCCGCCGCGCTCGACCGCCGCCGGCCCGGTGCGGCCGGGCCCGCGCCGGCGTCGGGCTAGTCGAGGCGCGCCGCGTTGCCGGCGGGCGGGTGCGGGTGTTTACGTAGGTGCACAGTGGAAATATCCGCGTAAGTGGTTGTGTTTGCGCGACTTCGGTGAACCGGCGCGCGGCGACGCGGCCTGACCCGGGACCCCATGTCATTCGTCCATCTCCATACGCACAGCGAATACTCGCTCCTCGACGGAGCGAACCGGATCTCCAGCCTGATCGAGCGCGCGAAGGAGCTGGAGATGCCGGCGCTCGCGCTGACCGACCATGGCTGCATGTTCGGGGCGTGGGAGTTCCACCAGCAGGCGGCGAAGGCGGGGCTGAAGCCGATCCTCGGGATGGAGGCGTACGTGGCGCCGGGGGATCGGCGGGACCGGCGGGCCGCGGAGAAGGGGGACCGGAACTACTACCACCTGGTGCTGCTGGCGCGGGACCTGGAAGGGTACCGCAACCTGGTGAAGCTGACGTCGATCGGGTACCTGGAGGGCTTCTACCATCGGCCGCGGATCGACCGGGAGGTGCTGGCGCGGCACTCGGCGGGACTGATCGTGAGCTCGGCGTGCCTGGCGGGCGAGGTGGCGCGGCACCTGATGGCGGGCAACTGGGAGGCGGCGCGGGAGGCGGCGAGCTGGTACGCGAACGTGTTCGACGGGCGCTACTACCTGGAGGTGCAGGCGCACGGGAGCGAGGGGCAGAGCGAGCTGAACGCGAAGGTGCTCGAGCTGGCGGCGGAGCTGGGGCTGCCGGTCGTGGCGACGAACGACGTGCACTTCCTGCGGGCGGAGGACCACGATGCGCACGACGTGCTGCTGTGCATCGGTCTGGGGAAGGACCGCACGGACGCGAACCGGATGCGGTATGACCGGGGGCTGTACTTCAAGAGCGGCGAGGAGGTGGCGGCGGCGTTCCCGGGGCGGCCGGACGTGGTGGAGAACACGCTGGCGATCGCCGACCAGGTCGACCTCCAGTTCCAGAAGAAGTACTACGTGCCGTCGTTCCCGCTGCCGGAGGGGGTGGCGACGGAGGCGGAGTTGCTGCGTCGCCTGACGCAGGAGAAGGCGGCGGAGAAGTTCGGCACGCCGTTGCCGGCGGAGATCGCGGAGCGGCTGGAGTACGAGCTGAGCGTGATCACGAACCCGAAGGCGGACTACTCGGGGTACTTCCTGATCACGCAGGACTTCATCAACTGGGCGAAGGCGCGGGGGATCCCGGTGGGTCCGGGGCGCGGCTCGGCGGCGGGGTCGATGGTGGCGTACGTGCTGGGGATCACGGACGTCGACCCGATCCGGTTCGACCTACTGTTCGAGCGCTTCCTGAACCCGGACCGCGTGTCGATGCCGGACATCGACATCGACTTCTGCTTCGAGCGGCGGGGCGAGGTCATCGAGTACGTGCGGCAGAAGTACGGGAAGGAGTCGGTCGGGCAGATCATCACGTTCGGGACGATGAAGTCGCGGGCGGTGATCAAGGACGTGGGGCGGGTGCTGGGGTTCGAGCCGGCGGAGACGAACCGGATCGCGGGGCTGATCCCGAACGCGCCGAACAACTCGCTGACGGTGGCGGAGGCGGTGGAGCGGATCCCGGAGCTGCGGGAGCTGTACCGGTCGGATCCGCGGGTGCAGCAGCTCTGCGACTACGCGAAGGTGCTGGAGGGGCTGGCGCGGCACTCGAGCGTGCATGCGGCGGGGGTGGTGATCGCGCCGGGGCCGGTGCACGAGTACGTGCCGGTGTGCACGCAGCCGTCGAAGGGGGCGGGCGGGAACGGCGAGGACGAGCACATCCTGGTCACGCAGTGGGACATGATCGCGCTCGAGCAGGCCGGGATGCTGAAGATGGACTTCCTCGGCCTGAAGACGTTGACCGTGATCCACGACGCGGTGGAGTGGATCCGGGCGCGGCACGGGGCGCTGCGCCACCCGGTGACGGGGCAGGAGTACGCGCGGATGGAGGACGTGCCGCTGGACGATCCGGCCGTCTACGACATGCTGGCGCGCGGCGGGACGACGGGCGTGTTCCAGTTCGAGTCGTCGCTCGCGACGGAGAAGCTGCGCGCGATGAAGTGCGACCGGTTCGAGGACCTGGCGGCGACGAACGCGCTGATCCGACCGGGTCCGCTGGACAGCGGGATGACGGACGTGTTCATCCGGCGCAAGCTGGGGAAGGAGCCGGTGCGCTACCCGGTCCCGGAGCTGGAGCCGGTGCTGGAGCCGACGTACGGCGTCATCACCTACCAGGAGCAGGTGATGCGCATGGCGCAGGTGCTGGCGGGCTTCACGCTGGCGGAAGCGGACGTGCTGCGGAAGGCGGTCGGGAAGAAGGACGCGGAGCTGATCCAGAAGGAGCTGGGGAAGTTCATCGAGCGGGCGGTGGCGAGGGGGTTCGACCGGAAGGTCATCGAGGACCTGGCGGAGCAGGTGGCGACGTTCGGCCGGTACGGCTTCAACCGGTCGCACGCGGTGGCGTACACGCTGCTGAGCTACCAGACGGCGTGGTTGAAGCGGCACTACCCGGCCGAGTTCATGGCGGCGCTGCTGTCGTCCGTGGTGGACAAAACGGACGACGTCGTGAACTATATCGGGGAGTGCCGGGACCTGTGGCGGTACGTGCCGGGCGCGCCGGGGCTGGAGGTTCTGCCGCCGTCGGTGAACGAATCGGGGTGGAAGTTCACGCCGGTCTCGGACACGCAGATCCGGTTCGGGCTGGGGGCGGTGCGGGGGCT
>JADGGV010000185.1 GCA_019689775.1 Gemmatimonadota bacterium | reverse complement strand
CTTCGTCGGCCGCGTCAGATGTGTAACAGAGACTGGGGGTGGTGGGGCGCTGATCCGGGGGCTGGACACGGCGATCGAGCGGCGGATGGGGGTGCCGGTGCGGGTGGCGGACGAGCCGCTGATGGCGGTGGTGCGCGGGACGGCGGCGATCCTGGACAACTTCGAGCGGTACCGCTGGATGCTGCGGGACTGAGCGGGCGGACCCGCGCAGGGGGCGCGGGGTAGGACCGTAGTGGTCGTCGAACGGGCGGCTGGCCGAGAGGCCGAGCCGCCCGCTTGCGTTCAGGAGCCCGCGCTGATGCGATGCACGAGACGTTCTCCCTTCGTCGGTTCGGCCTGATGGCGACGCTGGCCCTTGCACCCGCGGCCGGCGCGTGCGGCCCGGCGCGCGCGAAGCACGCGCGGCCGCCGGAGCCGGCCGGCTGCCAGCAGGCGGCGGACTCGGGCGCCGTGCGTTGGGTGGTGCCGCGTCCGGCGGAGGCGAGCCCCGCGGAATGGTGCGTCGCGGTGGGGACGCCGGTGCTGCGGAACCGGCGGCCCACGGGGGACGCCGTGGTGGACTCGCTGCTGGTCGTGACGTGGAACACGCACGTGGGCGGCGGGGACGTGGCCCGGCTGGTCGAGGACCTGCGGGCGGGCCGGGTGACGGGCGCGCCCGTGCGCGACTTCGTGCTGCTGCTCCAGGAGGCCTACCGGGCGGGCGGGGCGGTGCCGGCGACGGCGCCGTCGGCGTACTCGCCGAAGCGGATCGCGACGGCGCCGCCGGGCGGTGAGCGCGTCGACATCGCGACGTCGGCCGCGCGCCTCGGGCTCTCGCTGCTGTACGTGCCGTCGATGCGGAACGGCCGGTCGGCCGACGGCGATCCGGCGGAGGACCGGGGGAACGCGATCCTGGCGACCCGGCCACTCGAGGCCGCGATGGCGATCGAGCTGCCGCACCAGGCGCAGCGGCGCGTCGCGGTCGCGGCCGAGATCGGCGCGCGGACGTCGGCGGGCGCGCCCTGGCGGCTGCGGCTGGTGAGCGCGCACCTCGACCACCGCGCGAGCTGGAGTCGGATCGGCGAGAGCTTCGGCGCGGGCCGGCTGCGGCAGGCGATGGCATTGGCCGAGGCGCTGGACGAGGGGCCGCCGACCGTGCTGGGCGGCGACCTGAACACCTGGGCGGGCGCGCGCCGGGAGACGGCCGTGCCGTACCTGCGCGCGCGGTTTCCGGCGACGCCGCCGGAGCGCGCCGTGGCGACGTTCACGTCCGGCCTCTACGCGCGGCGGCTGGACCACCTGTTCTTCCGGCTCCCGGAGGGGAGCGCGTCCGAGCTCCGGCGCATCGACGACCGCTACGGCTCGGACCACTATCCGCTGATGGCGTGGATCCGGCCGGTGGCGGCGCCGGCCGTCGTCCGGCAGGTGGCCGGGCGACGCTAGCCGCGCGTCAGGCGCCGCGCGGGCGCGGCGGCCTCAGTCGGCGTCGTCGCGGAGCTCGGCGATGCCGATCCGCGCGCGCACCTCGCCGGAGCGGCGGATGCGCGCGCGGATCGCGCGATTGCGCCGCACGACGGCCGGGTCGCGCCAGGGGCGGTCGTGGTCGAGGTGGAAGACGACGGCGCGGTACCGGACCTGCTTGCCGCGCAGGCCGAGGTTCTCGAGGCGCTCGCCGAGCGCGCGGTCGAGGCCGCCGTACCCCATGTCGGCGTCGAAGCCGTTGGCGGCGAGCACCGCGTCGCGCCACACGGAGACGTTGTGGCCGTTGAACGTGGCGCGGGTGGGCGTGAGGCGGTCGAGGAGCGCGGCGAGCGGGCGGGAACGGAGCGTGCGCAGCCGACGCCGTCCGCCGCGCCAGCCGTGGCGCGAGAGCCAGGCCGGATCGGCGAAGCGGCCGGAGACGACGTCGTCCGGGGTCAGGCGCTCGGTCAGCGCGCGCGGGAGCCAGACGACGCCGCCGGAAAGGAAACGGCCGGGCTCGGCCAGCCGCAGGTGCGTCTCGACGAAGTCCTCGCGCGGGAGGCAGTCGCCGTCGGTGAAGATCAGGTAGTCGGCATCGGCGGCGGCGAGGATGGCGCGGTTCAGGATCTCGCACTTCCGGAAGCCGCGGTCCTCGTGCCAGACATGGGCGAGGCGGTCGCCGAAGCGGGGGCGGAGGCGACGGATCACGTCGGCGGTCTCGGGGCCGGAGCCGTCGTCGGCGACGACGATCCGGAACGAGTCGACCGTCTGGCGCGCGTAGGCGAGCAGCACCATCTCGAGCCACGCCGGGCGCTGATAGGTCGAGACGACGATGGTGGCGCGGGGCCAGCGCGACATGATACGGCCTGCCGAACGGTGGCGCGCGACGCGGCGGCCGCGTGCGCGGCTGGGACGGACACCGGCCGGCGGGGCGGCCGACGCCGGAGCGCGGTCGAAGGATACGGGCGCCGGGCGGCGTGGTAAAGCCCCGGAAACACGTGGAGCTTGCGCGCGGCCCGGCGCGGGCTAGATTTCAGCCACCCCAGGAGTTCCCTCCAGCCGTACTTCCGTTCATCCCCGGCGGGCATCGATCCGATCCTTCTTCCGGGCGGCGTCGCACCCGGGACGGTGTTGTGCGCGAGACCGACGGGCGATGCCGCGCGGCGACCACCACCCTCAACGAGAGTCAGACCGCGATGCAGCTTCTGTCCGACACGCAGGCGCCCGGGGGGCGCGCGGCCGAGCGCCTCCTGGATGTGCGAGCGGAGCCGATCCTCGAGCGCCTGACGCGGATGTCCGCGCGGCTGCTGGAGGCGCCGATGGCGCTCGTCCTCACCTCGGATGGCACGCGAGTGCACCTGCGGAGCGCGCTGGGGCTGGGCGAGAGCGCGGCGGAGCGCGAGGCGCCGCTCGAGGGGTCGCCGTGGCGCTTCGTGCTCGCGCGCTCGGAGCCCCTGGTCGTGCGGGACGCGCGCGCCCACCCGCTGGCGGCGTCCAGCCTGGCCGCGGCCGGGATCGGCGTCGCCGCGTACCTCGCGGTGCCGCTGCGCACGGCGGCAGGGGAGACGCCGGGGAGCCTCTGCGTCTGCGACCGCGTGCCGCGAGCGTGGGCGGAGCGCGACGTCGAGCTGCTGCGCGAGCTGACGCGCGCGGCGCTGACCGAGCTGGAGCTGAGGGCGGGCGATGCCGCGGCCGCGCCGGCGGCCGCACAGCCGGCGTATCGCGCGATCTTCGAGGCGTGCAGCGAGGCGCTCCTCGCCATCGGGCGCGACGGCCGGATCTTGGAGGCCAACCCGGCCGCGGCGGCGCTGCTGGGCTTCGCGCGCGACGAGCTGCCGGGGATGGCCGCCCGCGCCGTCCACGTCGACCCGCGCGACCGCGAGCGGTTCGTGCAGGCGCTCGAGGCGGCGGGCTCGGTCCGCGGCTTCGAGACGCGGCTGCGCGCGCGCGACGGCCGCGAGCTGGCCAGCCTCCTCTACGGCGCGCTCGGCGACGGCGCCGGCGTGCACGAGGTGACGTGCGTGCTGCCGTCGGCGGAAGCCGGCGGCGTGGCGACCGGCCGCCCCACCGCGCACGATGCGCTCACCGAGCTGCCGAGCCGCAACGTCTTCCTCGAGCACATGCGGCGGCTGCTGGAGCGCCGGCGCTACCGGCCCGACTACCACATCGCCGTGCTCGTGCTCGACCTCGACCGCTTCGCGCAGGTGAACGAGACGCTCGGCCGCGCGGCCGGCGACAAGGTCCTGCTCACCGTCGCGCAGCGCCTCTCCTCGTCCGTCCGCCCCGAGGACACGGTCGCCCGCCTGGGCAACGACAAGTTCGGCGTGCTGCTGGGCGACATCTCCAGCGTCGGCGCGGTCTGCGGCGTGGCGGACCGGATCCAGTTCGCGATCGGCCAGCCGCTGCGCCTCGAGGGCCGCGAGCTGCGCCCCAGCGCGAGCATCGGCATCGCGCTGAGCAGCGACGGCTACGGATCCGTGAACGAGTTCCTCCGCAGCGCGGAGACCGCGGTGGCGGAGGCGAAGGCGTCGGGGAGGGCGCAGTACGTGATCGGGCGGCCGGAGACGGCGTAGGCGGCACGTCGCGGTGGGCCCTTCGGCGCCCCGGTCGGGAGCTCACCCGGCCGGGGCGATTTCTTTTTGAACCACAGAGAGCACTGAGGGCGCAGAGCGGGATTGTGGAGGGATACGGAGGAGTTATACGAGACCTCATGCTGCGCGTGTACGGGTTGTACGCGGGGGTTCCGGTGCGATCCATCCAACATGTGGACGCTCGTACCCCGGCGAGTTACGTTCGCCCCGTGTCTCTCCTAACTCCGCGGACGGTGCTCCAAGACCTCTCCCCTCCGTGTTCTCTGTGATCTCTGTGGTTTAAAAATCCGGTCAGCCGCGGGAGAGGGTCCGCCGGAAGACCCACCAGGCGACGGCGAGCGAGATGCCGAGCCAGAGGACGCCCCAGGCGAGCACGGGCACGTGCGTGAGCTGGCTCAGGATGCGCGCGTCGGAGGGGAGGTCGGGCCGGTCCAGGACGTCGCTCTTGATGTCGAGCACGGCGTACATGCAGCTCGTGAGCCCGACGACGAGGAGGAGCCAGCCGACGACGCGGTGCGGCAGGCGGCGACCGCCGAGGAGCGCGGCGAGGCCGAAGAGGAGGCCGAAGCCGAGCCCGAAGGCGCTGCGCACGTAGAGCGCGGTGAGGACGAGGACGGCGAGGCCGAGAACGGCGAGGACGTGGCCGGCCTTGCGGAAGCGGGCGGTGGAGAGGATGAGGACGCCCCACGCGAGGCTGCCGAGGTAGCCGGCGGAGAGCGTGAGGAACGCGTTGCCGCCGCGGGTCAGCGTCTCTCCGCCCTCGTCGGGGGTGAGCACGATGCGCTCGATGGCGCCGCCGGTGAGGAGGGCCGCCAGACCGTGGCTCAGCTCGTGGAGCAGGACGACGAAGATGCGGAGCGGATAGAGGATCGGCGTGTTCCAGAGGAGGATGATGCCGAGCGCCGTCGCGAGGAAGACGAGGCTGCGGCGGGTACGGGGGCGCATCGGCATCGACGGCTCGCGGTTCAGGGGTCGGACTCTTTTACGCCGGGACGCGCGCGGACGTTTCAGCGGCGGCCGCCGGGGCCGTCGCGCGCGGGCGCGCTTCAGGCGTCCGCGGGATCTGCCGAGAATTGTAGCAACGCTGACGCGATAGGCGCTGGCCCGGGCCCAGCGCGCAGCGCCCGTCCGACGCGGGGCGGGCGGAACCCGGACGGGAGGTCCTGCCGCATCGAGGACATGGCGAAGCTCGCGCTGCCGAAGGACGATGTGTCGCGCAAGGCGGTGATCCGGCTCGCGGCCGGGACCGCCGTTTTCCTGTTCGTCGCCGCGTTGACCGTGCACCGGATCGGCGTGCTGGCGCGGTCGGATCGGTCGACGGCGCAGTCGCGGGAGCTGATCGAGGCGGTGACGCGTGTGACCCGGCTGGTGACGGACGCGGAGAGCGGTCAGCGGGCCTACCTCCTGACCGGGGACTCGGCGTACCTCGCGCCGCTGGCGCTTGCCGACACGACGGCGCCGGAGGTCCTGGCGTCGATCTTCCGCCTGACGGAGCGGGAGCCGGACCAGAAGGAGCGGCTGACCGGCCTGGCACGGGAGTATCACGCGCGGATGGCGGAGTTGCGCGACGGGGTGGCCGCGTACAATCGCGGCGGGCCCGCGGCGGCCGCGCGCGTGCTCGAGACGAACGCCGGCCGTGACGCGATGATGCGACTGCGCGCGGAGGCCGGGCAGATGGCGAGGGCGGAGGGCCGGGTGCTGGAGGAGGCCGCGGCGCGGGCCCGGCGCGAGGCGCTGTGGGCGAGGATCGTGGCCCTGCTCGCGCTGGCGTGCGGGATCGCCGTGCCGCTCCTGCCGCTGCGCGCCCTGCGGCGGGCGATCGCGGCACGGGAGGCGGCGGAGGCGGCGCGCAAGGCGCACGAGGAGTACACCGGCTCGCTGCTCGAGAACGCGTCGGACATCCTGGCGATCCTGGATCCCGGCGGCACGATCCGCTACCTCAGCTCGGCCGCCGAACGGGTGTTGGGCTTCAATCCGGGGGAGCTGACGGGGCGCAACTTCTTCGACCGGCTCCACGCGGACGACCGCGGGATGGCGCGCGCGGTGTTCGAGGAGCGCGGGACGAGCCGGAAGGCGGAGCGGACGGCAGAGTTCCGGGCGCTGCACAAGAACGGCTCGTGGCGGCACCTGTCGGCGCGGATCCAGAACCGGCTGGACCACCCCGGCGTGAAGGGGATCGTCGTCAGCCTACAGGACATCACGGAGCAGCGGCGGGTCGAGGAGGCGCTGCGGGAGAGCGAGGAGCGCTACCGCGGCCTGATCGAGATGCTGCCCGAGGCCGTGATCGTGCACAGCGAGGCGGCGGTCCGCTACATGAACCCGGCGGCGCGGGAGCTGTTCGGCTACGCGCCGGACGAGCGGGTCGTCGGCACGCCGATCCTCGAGCTGGTGCACCCGGACGACCGGGACAAGGTCTGGTCGCGGATCCAGGTGCTGGACGCCGAGGGCGGCGCGACGGAGCGGACCGAGGAACGCCTGCTGCGGGCGGACGGCACCGTCATCTACGGGGAGGTGGTGGAGCGGCGGATCTGGTTCGCGGGCGAGCCGGCGATCCAGGCCGTGGTGCGCGACATCACGGCGCGCAAGCGGCTCGAAGGCGACCTGCGCCGCGCCGCGCTGCGCGACCCGCTGACCCAGCTCCCGAACCGCCGCTACTTCGCCGAGCGGCTCTCCCGGGCGCTGGAGCGCGCCCGGCGGCGGCCGGACTACCGCTTCGGTGTGCTGTTCGTCGACCTGGACCGGTTCAAGTCGATCAACGACACGTTCGGCCACATGGTCGGCGACCAGCTTCTCATCGGGATCGCCGAGCGGCTGTCGGCCAGCGTCCGGCCGGGCGACGTCGTCGCCCGCCTGGGGGGCGACGAGTTCGCCGTCGTGCTGCCGACGCTGCTCAGCACGGAGGACGCGGCCCGCGTCGGTGAGCGCCTCGTCGAGGCGTTCCGCGATCCGTTCCACATCGAGGGGCACGAGGTCAAGGCGACGGTCAGCGTCGGCGTCGCGATCGCAAGCGACCGCTTCGCCTCGGTCGACGACCTGCTGCGCGCGGCCGACCGGGCGATGTACGCGGCCAAGGGCGGCGGCCGCGACCGCTGCATCCTGATCGACGAGGTGGAGCCCGCCGCCGCGCCGGACGCGTGAGCGGACGCGCGCCCGCCCCGGCGGCGGCCGCCTCGTGGAAGCACCAGCCGGCGCGCCCCGTGATCGCTGCCGCGGCCGCCGCGCCCTCAGGTGGCGCCCGCCGACCCCTCGTCCGCCGCGACGTACGCGGCGAGCAGCCGCTCCAGCTCGCGCATCAGCGCCGGCCTCGTGCTCGGCGTCGGACGCAGCGTCATGCTCAGCAGCCCCTCCATCGCCCCAACGATCGTCGTCGAGCGCGCCGCGATCTCCTCCTCCGTCAGCTCCGGCCGACGCGCCCGCAGGACCATCGCCGCCACGTCGATCACCCCCAGCAGCAACTCCGGGTGACGCCGCGTCACCCCGCCCGGGCCGCTCATCGCGCGGATCACCGGGAGGTAGTCCGGGTGCTCGTCGAAGTACGTCAGGAACGGGGTCAGGAACCGCCGCACCGCCTCCCCCCTGACTCTTATACACATCACCGAGCCCACGACACGCAGCTACAACACGT
>JADGGV010000184.1 GCA_019689775.1 Gemmatimonadota bacterium | reverse complement strand
GGCCGGGGACGGGGGCGGCGGTCGCCTGGCCCACCGGGCTGGGCGCGAAAGGGAGCGAGGGCGTGACCGGGCAGGTGAAGCAGACCGAGGGCGCGATCGGCTACGTCGAGCAGAGCTATGCCATGCAGAACCGGCTCCCGACCGCGGCGCTCCGTAACCGCGCCGGCGCGTTCGTCCAGCCGACGCTCGAGGCGACGACCGCGGCCGCGACCGACATCGGCGCGCAACTGAAGGCGCATCCGGACTTCCGGCTCTCGATCGTGGACGCGCCCGGCGCCGCGGCGTACCCGATCGTCGCCTGGTCCTACCTCCTCGTGCGCGCCCACATGGACGACTGCGCCCGGGCGACGGCGCTCGCCGACGCGTTCCGCTGGGCGCTCGTCGAGGGCGACGAGCCCGCGAAGCGGCTCGGCTACGCGCCGCTCCCGCCGGCCGTGAAGGCGCAGGTGACCGCCAGGCTCCAGGCGATCACCTGCGGGCCCGCCCACACGCCCGTCGCCCGCTGAGGCGCATGGCGCCGTACGCCTCACCGGACCGCGCGGCGGCGCCCCCCGGCGTCGCCCGCCGCGCGCTCGCCCGTCTCGCCCGCGCGCTCGGCGGCGGCAACGTCGCGGATCGGGGCTATGCGCTCGTCGTCCTGGCCGCAGCGCTCGTCCTCCCGGTCCTCTTCGGCTTCATCATCGTCCGCGTCGGCGCCGCCGCGTGGCCGGCCGTGCGGGCGTTCGGCGCCGGCTTCCTCACCTCCACCGCGTGGGACCCCGTCGCCGGCCGCTTCGGCGCGCTACCGTTCGTCGTCGGCACGCTCGCCTCGTCGCTCCTCGCGCTCGCCGTCGCGTTCCCGCTCGCGCTCGGGCTGTCCATCTTCCTGACCGAGCTGGCGCCGCGCTGGCTCGCCGTCCCCGTCGCCTTCGCCACCGACCTGCTCGCCGCGATCCCCAGCGTCGTCTACGGCCTCTGGGGGATCTTCGTGCTCGTCCCCTGGCTCCGCGTGCACGTCGAGCAGCCGGTGGTCGCGCGCTTCGGCGACGCCGTCCCGCTGCTCGCCGGCCCCGCCTACGGCGTCAGCATCTTCGCCGCCGGCGTGCTCCTGGCCCTCATGATCGTGCCGTTCATCGCGGCCGTCTCGCGCGAGGTGCTGACGGCGGTGCCGCGCACGCAGCGCGAGGCCGCGCTCGCGCTCGGCGCCACCCGCTGGGAGACCACGTGGAAGTCCGTGCTCCCCTTCGCGCTCCCCGGGATCGTCGGCGCCGCGATCCTCGGCCTCGGCCGCGCGCTCGGCGAGACCATGGCCGTCACCATGGTGATCGGCAACCGCCCCGAGGTGCCCCGCTCGATCTTCCACCCCGGCTACACGCTCGCCAGCGTGCTGGCCAACGAGTTCGCCGAGGCCTCCGGCGACCTCTACCTCGCCAGCCTCATGGCGATCGGCTTCATCCTCCTGGGCGTCACCGTCGTCGTCAACGCGCTCGCGCGGCTGCTCGTCTGGTACGTCGCGCGGCGGGGGCGGGCCGCGTGAGCGCCGACGCCGCCCGCGCCACCCGGCGCCGCATCCTGAGCGCGACGATGCTCGCGCTGACCGGCGTCGCCGCCGTCGCCACCATCATCCCGCTCCTCCTCATCCTCTCGCACCTGCTGCGGATGGGGATCGGCGCGCTCGACCTCGCGTTCTTCACCCACCTGCCGGCGCCGCCCGGCGAGGTCGGCGGCGGCGTCGCCAACGCCATCGTCGGCAGCGCGATCATGGTCGGTCTCGCCGCGCTCATCGGGCTGCCGACCGCCATCGGCGCCGGGCTGTTCCTGGCCGAGCGCGACGGCTCGCGGCTCGCCACCGCCGTCCGCTTCGTCGCCGACGTCATGAACGGGATCCCGTCCATCGTCGTCGGCATCTTCGTGTGGGCGTGGATCGTCGTCGCGATGCAGCGGTTCTCCGCGCTCGCCGGCGGCGTCGCGCTCGCGATCATGCTCCTGCCGATGGTCGCGCGCACCACGGAGGAGATGGTCCGCCTCGTCCCGCGCGAGTTGGGCGAGGGCGGCATCGCGCTCGGGCTCACGCGCTGGCGCACCACGCTCGGCATCGTGCTCCCCGCCGCGCGCAGCGGCATCCTGACCGGCGTCCTCGTCTCGCTCGCGCGCATCGCCGGCGAGACCGCGCCGCTCCTCTTCACCGCGCTCGGCAACAACTTCTGGCAGCTCCGCGTCGACCGCCCCACCGCCGCGCTGCCGCTCCAGATCTTCCAGTACGCGATCTCGCCCTACGAGGACTGGCACCGCCAGGCCTGGGCCGGCGCGCTCGTCCTCATCGCCATCGTCCTGGCCGTCAGCATCGCGGCCCGGCTCCTGATCCGCAGCCCGTTCCAGGAACGCTAGCCATGCACGCCCGCCCCGCCGACCCGATCGGCCCCGCGCCCGGCGCCGCGCCCGCGAGCGCGAACACGCCCGCGTCCGCGCCGGCGAACCCGCCCGCGCGCGCACCCGCAAACGCACCGGCGAACCCGCCCGCGTCCGGCGTCGTCGGCGCGCCGACCGCGCCCGCGATCGAGGTGCGCGACTTCTCCTTCTGGTACGGCGACGCCCGCGCGCTGCGCGGCATCACGATGGCGATCGCCGAGCGCCAGGTCACCGCCCTCATCGGCCCGTCCGGCTGCGGCAAGTCGACGCTGCTGCGCTCGATCAACCGCATGAACGACCTGATCCCGCACCAGCGCCACGAGGGCGACATCCTGCTGCGCGGCCGCTCGATCTTCGACCCGCAGCTCGACGTCGTGCGCCTGCGCCGGCGGGTGGGGATGGTGTTCCAGAAGCCGAACCCGTTCCCGAAGTCGATCTACGCCAACGTCGCGTTCGGCCCGCGCATCAACGGCTACCGCGGCGACCTGGACGCGCTCGTCGAGCGCTCGCTCCGCCAGGCGGCGCTCTGGGACGAGGTCAAGGACCGCCTCGACGCCAGCGCGCTCACGCTCTCCGGCGGCCAGCAGCAGCGGCTTTGCATCGCCCGCGCGCTCGCGGTCGAGCCCGAGGTGCTCCTCATGGACGAGCCCGCCTCCGCGCTCGACCCGATCGCGACGCAGAAGATCGAGGATCTGATCTACGAGCTGAAGCGGGACTACACGGTCGTCATCGTCACGCACAACATGCAGCAGGCGGCCCGCGTCTCCGATTCGACCGCGTTCCTCTACATGGGCGAGCTCGTGGAGTACGGCCCGACGAGCGAGCTGTTCACGCATCCGCGCGAGGAGCGGACCGAGGCGTACATCACCGGGAGGTTCGGATGACCGCGCAGCGCCACTTCCACGAGGAACTCGATCGGCTCCAGGCCCGGCTCGTCGGCATGGCCGGCCTCGCCGAGGAGATGGTCCGTCTGGCCGTCGAGGCGCTGCACACCCGCGACGCGCAGCTCGCCGCCGAGGTCATCCGGCGCGACACCGAGGTCGACGCGCTCGAGGTCGAGATCGACGATCTCGCCATCCAGCTCCTCGCGCTCCAGCAGCCCATGGCCCGCGACCTCCGCTTCATCACCATGGCCATGAAGATCGGCAACGACCTCGAGCGCGTCGGCGACCACGCCGTCAACATCGCCGAGGAGGTCGAGCACCTCATCGGTTCCGCCGTCGTCCCCGCGCTCCCCGAGATCGAGGAGATGGTGCACATCAGCGCCGACATGCTCGGCGACGCGCTCGACGCCTTCATCCGCCTCGATGCCAGGCTGGCCCGCAGCCTCGGCCGGCGCGACGACCGCGTCGACGAGCTGCACGGCAACGTCTTCCGCATCCTCCTCACGCATATGATGGAGGACCCGCGGAAGATCGGCGCCGGGATGGACCTCTTCCTCGTCTCGCGCAACCTCGAGCGCATCGCCGACCTTGCCACCAATATCGCCGAGGACGTCGTCTTCCTGGTCGAGGGCCGCAACATCCGCCACCGCCACGACGCCGGCGCCGAGGCGCCGCCGCCCGCGGATTGAAGGCGCCGCGCGCCCGCGCTCGCTTGACAGCCGCCCGGGGAGCGGGCACTATCTCCCGTCTGGGGCCGGGCGTACGCCACTGCGGACGATCTCGACGGAGCGCTACCCGTTGACAGCGGAGAATCGCACGCCGCCGGGGCGGGAAGAGGGGCCGCTCCCGGAGACCGGCACGGCCGTGCCGGCGGCGGCCGATCCCGTCGAGCGGCTCCTGGCCGAGGTGGTCGAGGAGACCCAGCCCGCACCGGTGGCGCTCCACCACGACATGCGCGGCCGCGGCGCGATCGTCACCGGCGGCTCGAGCGGCATCGGCCGCGCCATCGCGCTCGAGCTGGCGCGGAGCGGCGTGCACGTCGCCATCAACTACTTCGACGATGGCGACCGGCGCACCCGCGCCCGCGCGGAAGCCACCGCCGCCGAGCTGCGCCAGCTCGAGGTCAACGTGCTCTGCCGCGCGTGCGACGTGCGCGATCCCGCCGCCGTCAACGCGTTCGTCGACGAGGCCAGGGAGACGTTCGGCGGCCTCGACATCCTGGTGAACAACGCCGGCATCGCCCGCGACCGCGCGCTCTGGCGCATGAGCGACGAGCAGTGGCAGGAGGTGCTGGACACGAACCTGACCGGCGCGTTCCACATGATCCGCGCCGTGGCGCCGATCTTCCGCGCGCAGCAGCACGGCAAGATCGTCAACGTCAGCTCCGTTCACGGCATCCGCAGCGAGTTCGGCCTGGCCAACTACGCGGCGTCCAAGGCCGGACTCATCGGGCTCACGCGCTCCGCCGCCATCGAGCTCGGGCCGTCCAACGTCAACGTGAACGCGGTGGCGCCGGGCTACATCCGGACGACGCGGCTGACCGACGGCGTCGCGCCCGAGGTCCTCGACCGGGCTCGCGAGCGCAGCGTGCTCGGCCGGCTGGGCGACCCGCAGGACGTCGCCCACGTCGTCATCTTCCTGTGCTCCGAGCAGGCGCGGCACATCACCGGCGCGGTCATCCCCGTGGACGGAGGCCACCTGCTCTAGGCGACGACTCCGATTGGGCGGGTTCGACGATGAACTACAAGCACGTTCGGCTGGACTTCCACGAGAAGCACGCGGTCGTCACCATCGACCGTCCCCCCGAGAACCTGCTCGGCCTCGAGGCGATGGAGGAGGTCAGCGCCGCGCTCACCGCCGTGCGCGAGCGCCCCGGCATCGAGGTGCTCGTGCTCCGCGGCGCCGGCGGCGTCCTCGGCGACTTCGACCTCGAGCAGGTCACGAAGAGCCGCGTGCGGCGCCTGATCCAGGTCTACCACCGGATCTTCGAGACCGTCCGCATGATGGACGCCGTCTCCATCGCCGCCGTCGAGAAGCGCGCCACCGGCGCCGGCTTCGAGCTCGCCCTCGTCTGCAATCTCATCGTCGCCGGCGAAGGCTCGACGTTCCAGCTCCCGGCGCTCAACTACGGCCTGATCCCCACCATCGCCTCGGCCATGCTGCCCCGCCTCGCGCCGCGCCGCCGCGCGATGGAGTGGATCCTGACCGGCTGCGAGATCCCCGTCGCCCAGCTCGAGCACGACGGCATCGTCAACCGCGTCGTCCCGCTGAAGTCCTTCGACCGCAAGCTCGACGCCTTCATCGGCGAGATCACGGGGAAGAGCGGCGCCGTCCTGCGCCTGGCCAAGAAGGCGCAGTTCGCCTCCTACGGCGCCTCCTACGAGGATGCCCTGGCGCGCGCGCACGCCATCTTCCTCGGCGACCTCATGGACCTGCACGACAGCGAGGAAGGGCTGCGCGCGCACCGCGAGGGGCGGGCGCCCCAATGGAAGAATCGATGAGGCGACGTCCCGCCGCCGCGCTCCTCGCCCTGGCCCTCGCGCTCGGGTGCGCGCGGCGCGCCGCGGTCCCCACGCCCGACACCCCACAGCCGCGCGCGCCCGACCTCACCGGCCGCACCGTCATGGTGCTCCCCGCGCAGCCCGTCGGCACGATCGCCGCCACCACCGTGCAGGCGTTCGACGCCGAGGCCGCCTACTGGCTCGGCGACCGCGGCTCGCGCATCCACTGGCGGTTCCCCCGCCAGATCGAAGAGAGCCTCGCCACCGCCGGCGGGCTCGACATCGATCCGCACAACCTCGCCGTCGGAGACTTCCGCGGCATGCGCCTCCGCCGCATCGGCGACCCGCTCTTCGGCGACCTGCGGCGGCTCGGCGCGCTCGTCGACGCGCGCTACGCGCTGCTCCCCACCTCGCTCGCCTACGTGCGGCCCCGCGCGGGCGAGACGCAGGGGCGGATCGAGGTCGCCGCCGCGCTCGTCGACACCATGGGCGGCGACGTGCTCTGGTTCGGCGTCGTCGCCGGCGAGCGCGGCCCCGAGGACGACCGCGCCACCGCCGCCAGCGCCGCCCGGGCGCTCGCCCGGGCCGTGATCCCGTAACCCAGCGCCGGCTCCGCCGGCGCTAATCGCGTAGGAAGAACGCATGGCTGTCAGAACGATCACCCTGATCCCCGGCGACGGCATCGGCCCCGCCATCACCGACGCTACCGTCCGCGTGCTCGATGCCGCCGGCGCCGCCATCGCCTGGGAGACCCACCTCGCCGGCATCGCCGGCGTCGAGGCCAGCGGCTCACCGCTCCCCGAGGCGACGCTCGAATCGATCCGCCGCACCGGCGTCGCGCTCAAGGGGCCGCTCACGACGCCCGTCGGCGTCGGCTTCCGCTCGGTCAACGTCGCGCTGCGCAAGGAGTTCGACCTCTACGCCAACGTCCGCCCCGCGCGCACCATCGTCCCCGGCGGCCGCTACGACAACATCGACCTCGTCCTGATCCGCGAGAACACCGAGGGACTCTACGTCGGCGTCGAGCACTACATCGGCATGGCCGACGACCCCAAGGCCGCCGCGGAGTCCGTCATGATCATCACGCGCTACGGCGCCGAGCGCGCCGTGCGCTTCGCCTTCGACTACGCCGTCCAGCACGGCCGCCGGAAGGTCACGCTCGTCCACAAGGCCAACATCCTGAAGTACACGCAGGGCCTCTTCCTCGAGGCCGGGAAGGCCGTCGCCAAGGAGTACGAGGGGCGCGTCGAGTTCGACGAGATGATCGTCGACGCCGCCGCCATGAACCTCGTCCTCAAGCCCGAGCGCTTCGACGTCCTCGTCATGGAGAACATGTTCGGGGACATCCTCTCCGACCTCATCGCCGGCCTCGTCGGCGGTCTCGGCCTCGCGCCCGGCGGCAACATCGGGAAGAACGCCGCCATCTTCGAGCCCGTCCACGGCTCCGCGCCCGACATCGCGGGGAAGGGGATCGCCAACCCCTCCGCCATGATCCTCGCCGGCTGCATGATGCTCGAGCACATCGGCCAGGCCGACGTCGCCGCTCGCGTCCGCACGGCGCTCGAGACCACCATCCGCGCCGGCGACGCCACCACGCCCGACCTCGGCGGCACCGGCACGACGGAGAGCTTCGCGGAGGCGGTGGTTCGCCGCCTCGGGTGAGGCGGCGGGCACGGGCACGGCTCGGGGGTCACGTGGACGGGAAGGGGGAGCAGGCAGAAGGCACGTGTACGTGTACGGGAAGGGGCAAGCGGGCCCCGTCCCCTGCCCGTGCCCGGCCGCCTGAACGTGCCTCATTGCCCTTTGCCCGTGCCCGTGCACGTGACCCCCACCTCGTGACCCTGCACGCGCCCCCCTCCGCGCCCGTTCCCCGGTCGCTTATACA